>NZ_JAJJND010000118.1 GCF_029759835.1 Acetobacter sp. AN02 | reverse complement strand
GAACAACCTTGGCGCATCATGTCAATCGGACTGCGCAATTGGGCGCATAGGTTCTAGCAATCAATGGTTGGTATAAGCGTCAGCCACTGGCGTGCCCCGGATCGGTGCAAAAGGAATGCGGCCGCTGATCCGGCAGGATCGAAGTGCAGCATGAGTTAATTTATCGTTTTCTGGTTCAAACACCGGACATAACAACCCCCTGAATTCACACGGCTCTTCCTGATCTCGGCAACAGATTCGGTCACGCATGCCCCATCGTTTTTTCGTTCGACACGGGCTGGCAGACATGCGAGTGTGGCAGATAAGCGTGTCGGGATAGGGCAACATTTACATTCAGTCATCCAAATGATGGCTCACACCCATCGCGATATTGAGCCTTTCCCCTCCTGAAACCATTGCGCCGCATATACGTTGCTTGCGAGTGATGGAAGAGTTGTAATGTATCTGACAAGAATCAAAAATATAAAGAAGACGACCCTGTTGCTCTGTCTGTTCGTGGGGGGGGTGTAATACCTCGCCGACGCAGGAGCTGTTCGGATCTTTCTTCCCTTCCTGGCTCGTTTGTGCGTTTGCTGGCACCAGCATGGCAGCACTCACCCGCATTATATTTAGCGCGTTCGATTTTGACGATGCTATCCCAGTTCCAATGCTTTCATGGCTTGCATTTGGCACAGCCGTTACGCTGGCTCTCTGGATCATCTGGATAGGTATTTGAAAGATGGCATCCTCGAAAAAAATGGCGGGATATGTTTTTCTCGTCACCAGTTTGTTGCTGTGCGCGCTGCTCGCCGCCTTAGCAGCCTATCTTGTTGATCGCAGCCCTCGCACGGACGATGCGTTTATACAGGCCAATATCGTCAACATGGCCCCAGAAGTCAGTGGTAGAATTATCGCCATCAACGTGCGGGATAATCAGTTTGTGCATCGTGGTGATACGCTATTTGTTATCGATCCAGAACCTTTCCGTTACGCCCTGGAGCAAGCTCAGGCCAATTTGGATAATCTGAAGGCGGAGTTGCCTCTGCAGGATCTGCAAATTGGCTCACAAGTGGCAACTGCCAACGCTCAGGGTAGCAGTGTCGAACAGATGCAGGCCCAGCTTGCGCTGGCCCAGTCTACCGAAGCTCGCTTGGCCCCTCTCGCCCGACAGGGCTTCGTGACGGCTCAGCAACTTGATCAGGCCAGAAGTAATGTGAAAACCTCGGCGGCGGGGCTTGAGCAGGCGATTCATTCGCAGAATGCCGCAATGAAGAACGTTCGCGACGACAAGCCGATTCGAGCCCAGATCGTTGGAGCAAGCGCTCAGTTAGCGGCTGCGCAGAGAGACTTGCGTTTAACCGAAGTTAAAGCGCCGTGTGACGGTCAGATAACAGGGCTCAATATCGCCGCTGGCGAGTATGCGGCAGAAGGCAAAGCTCTGTTTACGATCATTGACACCGAGCACTGGTGGGTGATCGCCAATTTCCGGGAAACCCAGGTACCGGACTTTCATCCTGGTCAACGCGCGATCATCCATGTTCTGGCTCGTCCCAATGTTGTGCTGCACGGTCATGTGGATAGCCTCGGTGGGGGGGTTCAACCCGATGTAGGTAGTTTGACGAGCGGGTTGCCTCAGGTTGCACGTAACCTGAATTGGGTCAGAATTGCCCAACGTTACCCTGTACGTATCAGTCTGGATCACCCCCCCTTGAGCTGATGCGTATCGGTGCAACGGTCGTTGCGACAATCCAGAGATGAGTCTTCGCCCCTTCTCGCTCAGACGTCGGACTGCGAGAGCAAATAACTCTGGCAATGTCCATCTTCTCTCTATTGATGAGGGGGACCCGGTTTTCACCATTCGGGGGATGGTCGCAGAAATGGCACCATCTCCCGGACGGCTGAAAAATACGATCAGGCTGACATGTCTCGCCATCTTGTTTCTTCTGATTGGAGAAACGTTTCGGCTGCCCGAAGTGGCGCTCTTCGTGTGGACCGGCTTCCTGCTCTCGGGTAATGACGCGGCGACCAGTTCGCGTATGGCGTTGACCGGCGGCGGTATGATCGTGATCGGTACTGGCGCGAGCATCCTGTGCATGATGTTTACGCTGGATGAGCCAGCGATCCGCCTGCCTCTGATGGTCCTTCTGACGCTTTGCGCCGGATATCTGAGCGCGGTAATGACGGCAGGTATGCTGGCCAACGTATTTTTCTTCTGGACTGTCTATCTGCTGACGATGGTGGATCAACTGGAAAGCGCGGGCAACGCGATAGACGCCTGGGTTGGAAACACCACAGACAGTGTCATACGCGACAGTGCGTATTTGTCGCCTGAAGAGTCATTTCTCCACGAGTGCCTTTGGTTCGCGCTCCTTTACGCCGTAGCGCTGACACTGATCATTATTACAAACCACCTGTGGGGGCGTGATCCCGGCAAGGTACTGAAAAAGGCAGAATCTGACAGATTATTACTTGTTGCCGATGCAATGGACGAAGGATGCGAACGGAAGAGTCTTTCGATGAAAAGGGTTTTCGCAGCTTCACTTCAGGGCGTTTCCGGCATGAGAAAGCTGCATGATCTGGCTGCGTCGTTCAAATCGGAAGCAGAAAATCCCGCAGCTAGCCGTGCGTTAATTCGCTACATCTCCCGTATCTCGCTAATGACGACATTATGGGCCACCACCGTCAACGAAAGAAAAATCCCGCAATCCGAGGCGTCACCGACAACACCAGATCTCCTGAAGACATCATCTGGTATTCTTCGACACTCCGCGAGACTGATCGTAAAAGCTGACGATGAGATTGCATCATCTGGTTTCGGTCACGATGTGGCCGACAATCTGAAGCATCTTGCAAAAGCGTTCGCTTCCAGCCCCGCACTGCACCCATTGGCTCGGGAGATCGCGCGTAGCGTTGGAATTATTCTTGCTCTGAGCTCCAGACCTGGAGAAGTCGATCAATCCTTGCTGCCGAAGATCGACGACAAGCCCGCACCGCTTTTCAAGCCTGGGGCTGCCGTCAAGCGCGCAGGTCGTCACGCTGCGGGAAGACTGTGCGTATCGGTTATCATCTGTTATCTTATCGAACGTTTTACAGACTGGCCTGCAATCGGAACTTGCGTTCTGACTTGCTTTGTCGTTCCGATGGGAACAATCGGCGATACAACACACAAGATGTTTCTGCGTTTGCTTGGCGCACTTGCCGGCGGTCTTGCGGGTATTTTTTGTATTCTCGTGTTCATGCCAGTCATTACAGGCATCATGGGACTTATCCTCATGATGACGCCCGTACTGTTTGTCTCTGCCTGGATAAAGTCGGGCAGTGATCGAATCGCCTATGCTGGAGTGCAAACAGCTTTCGCCTTCTGCCTCAGTATTCTTCAGGGATATGGTCCTACACTGGACATGCAGACGGCCAGAGACCGCGTCATCGGCGTCCTGTTGGGCAATGTGGTGGTCGCCCTGGTCTCGACAACGCTCTGGCCCGTCAGCGTCGCCACCATCGCGCGCAAGAATCTGGCCGAGGCTGTAAAAACTCTTGCGAACATGACAGTTTTCAAAAAAGAAAACCCGGAAGCGCCGTTCGATCCTGTGCAGGAAAAAGATCGCGAAGCATTCGGCCAATCCATTGCGGCCGTCAGATCATCGTTCAGTGGAGATGCACTGGAGAGCGCGGCGGTCAGCAAGAGACTTTTCGCCACTGATTTCAGCCATCGCCTTCTTACCGACATCCAGATTTTGGTAGTAAAAATATCAGTCATCGTCGATATGTCCCATCTGTCGAGTGGAATAGTCGACACGACGCTTATAGCGTTGAAGGGGTGGCTCGACAGATTCTCCCACTGGATCGTGACGGGAGAAGGATATGACGAACTGAAATCATCCGTTCCCGTTCCCCCGGTCATTCCCGATGATCCCGAGAGAACAATCTGGTTTTCGTCAGTAGATGACGGGATCAAAAGTATTCTAGGCACGTTGGATGCCGCACAGCATAAGAATGCGGGTATTTCACATGGTTGAGTCTTCGAACTGGAAATCTGCTGCAACCAGAAACAGAAGAACAGGTCTCCCCTTTATCTCTTCACTGTGCTTCGTTCTTGCGGCAGTAAGCGGATGCCACGACACGTCGGACCTCGCTCCCTCGGCGCCTGACCACCCGTGGCATCCGGCAGAGCAGACAGGTTTGAAAATGCCGCCGGGCAGCGATGGCTTTGCCGCGCCGGCATCGGAACAGACGCGCCGTAAAATTTCCCAAAGTTTGAGCAGACTGGATCAGATCGCAACCGAAGCCGGTATACCGTCAGCCCAGCAAGGCACCGCTCCTGCGGACAATGTTATAATCTCCGGGAAAAAGCTTTCGCTTTCCGAACTGATTGACATCGCAGAGAGGCACAATCCGCAGACACGCCTGTCATGGGAGCAGGCACGGCAAAATGCACTTGCCGTGGGTATATCCGAGGCAACACTGGCTCCGCAAATCACAGCAACCTTGCTAGCGGGAGGACGCCGTACCGTCACCGCCATGCCGAACTTCCTGACCCCTAAAGGGTATATGGCGGCCAATGCGGCGGCGGCCTTTCCTGAAATTCAGCTGTCTTATCTGCTGTTTGATTTCGGCCACACCCGTGCAACAATTGACAACGCAAAAGCGCTTTCAATCGCATCAAATTTTGATTTTACGCAGGCCCATCAACAGTTATTCATGAACGTCATCAACGCCTACTATAATCACGAAGCATCAGTCGCCGATTATGAAGCCGCAGAAGAGTCAGTTCGGAATACCCACTTGCTGCAGGTTTCAGCGGAATCTCGATACGCCCATGGCGAAGCCACCATCGTCGACGTCACCCTGGCTCGTAGCAACGCTGCCAACGCCGTTTTCCAACAGGACCAGAAGCGCACCTCCGAGCATAGTTCGCGATATGCTCTTCTGCAGGCGATGGGGTTGCCCCCGGACACCAACCTGTCAGTCGTATCCTCGCGGGACACGCATCTTCCACAGCAAATTCCGGGAGACGTGTCGCGCCTGATGCGCGCATCCCTCGAGCGCCGTCCGGACATCCTGTCCGACCTCTATAAGATGGACGCAGCAGCAGCAGCCACACGCGCCGCACAGAAAGCCATGCTGCCAAAACTGCAACTCAGCGCAAATGTAGAAGCTTATATAGCTGAACAAAAAGTGTACGGGTATACTCAAAGCGCACCAGCATCACGAGTCGCCCAGCCCAACGGCACCGTTGCAGTCCAGTTATCATGGCCACTCTTTCAGGGCGGTTCGCTGCAAAACCAGCTGAGACAGGCGCAATCACGTGAGCGGACACAAAGAGCCACTCTCGACAAGGATATTCTCGCTGCCGAACAACAGGTCGCAAACGCGCGCGACTCACTGGGCACCTCCCTCTCTTCCGTGCATTCAGCCGCCATGGCCCGGGACTCTGCACAAACTGCCTTCAAAGCTGCGTCCGCGTCTTACGCTGCCGGAGTGGGCAATCTTACTGATGCAACGCAGGCTCAGGCACAGCTTGCACAGGCAACCAGCGCATATGCTGTCAGCCATGCTCAGGCATTAATGAACGCGGCGGCCCTCGCTTATGCTACCGGTGCATTGACGTCAGCTGCCGGAATGGAAACTTTTGGTGACGACAACAACTACGTGTTTAGTCCCGGGGTTTGATGGTGTAATATTTTCACGCGAGTGGAAGGAAGCATTATGGGACAGATACGCC
>NZ_JAJJND010000117.1 GCF_029759835.1 Acetobacter sp. AN02 | reverse complement strand
TGCACACCATCGCCTTCGCAGGTCTCATGCTGAAAAACGCAGCCAACCTGCTCACGCAAAATGCATAACACTCTCTAGTTGAAGAATAGCCAGCCCCATCAGCAAATAGCGTAACCACTCTTTCATACCCGCCTCCCCCGAGCCCCCTCAGTGGCATCTGCCCCCGCGATCCCCGCAGCCGGGGCATCCGACGCATCCTCTGCCACCGGACACGGCCGACGCCCTGCGCGCGGCCCCTTCACGCCAGCTGCGGGGGGCATGCCACGCATTCAGCATCCGCGAGGTGCCTGACCAGATCTGTCGCCCCAGCGCCGGAGACAGGCGCGTGCTCCAGTAAAGCCCGCAGGCCAGGACGAGAAGAACGGCAATCATAGTTCCGAGCATCAGGACCTCCTCCCGGGTCTATCCGCCGCCAAACAGCCGCGTGATATGCCATGTCAGGAACGAGGCGAACCAGGCCATGGCAAAAAGATATCCGGCAGCCAGCGCCGGTGTTTTCCAGCCTCCCGTCTCCCGGCGGATCACCGCGATGGTGGAGAAGCACTGGGGGGCATAGACATACCATGCCAGCAGGGACAGGGCCGTGGCCAGACTCCATTGCGAGGACAGCAGCGGCGCCAGCCTGTCCGCCGCATCCGCCGATTCGCCCGCACCAACAGCATAGACCGTGGCGAGAGCGCTCACGGCAACCTCGCGTGCGGCCAGCCCGGGGATGAGCGCCACACAGATCTGCCAGGTGAAGCCGATCGGCGCGAAAAGCGGCAGCATCAGATGGCCGATCCGCCCGGCCAGACTGTAGTCGATGGCCGGTCCGGTCGCGCCCGGAGGCGGCCCCGGCCAGCTCGACAGCCCCCAGAGCAGCACGCTCAGCGTCACGATGATCGTGCCGACACGCGAGAGAAAGATCTGCGTCCGCTGCCACAGCCCCAGGGCCAGATTACGCAGTCCGGGCAGGCGGTAATCCGGCAGCTCCAGAAGCAGCGGATGCTCCGCATGTCTGTTTTTCTGCCGGAGAACGAGCGCCACCAGTAGCGCGCTGAGAATGGCGAGCGCATAAAGCGCAAACAGCACCAGCCCCTGAAGGCTGAACACACCGCCGACAGATCTGTCGGGAATGAACGCCCCGATCAGCAGCGCATAAACCGGAAGCCGGGCCGAGCATGTCATCAGCGGCGCCAGAAGAATGGTCACAAACCGGTCGCGCGGATTCTGGATCGTGCGCGTGGCCATGATCCCCGGCACGGCACAGGCAAAGCTGGACAGCAGCGGAATAAAGGACCGTCCCGACAGACCGGCAGAGGCCATGATCCGGTCGAGCAGAAACGCTGCCCTGGGGAGATAGCCGGATTCCTCCAGAACCAGAATCCAGAAAAAGAGGATCAGAATCTGCGGCAGAAACTCCAGCACGGTACCGGCACCGGCCAGAACACCATCCGTCAGAAGCCCCGAAAGCGGCCCGTCCGGCACGATTGCCCGTACGCCACCGGCCAGTGCGGCAATCCCCTGATCAATCAGATCCTTCAGAGGCTCCGCCCAGGAAAACACCGCCTGAAACATCACGAACAGCAGGATCGTCAGAATGATCATGCCCCACACGGGATGCAGAACCCGGCGGTCGAGCCTCTCGCCGAAAATCTCGCGCGGCTGCGTATCGCGCCTGACGCACAGATCCATCAGCCGCCGGACCTCCGCATGGATATCGCCCTCCGGCACGGCCGGACCCTGAGGCACATGCGGCAGCGGACGGTCGAACATAGTAAGGACCTGATCAGCACCACCCCGGCGGATACCGACAGCCGTCACGACCGGAATATCCAGCTCCGCCGACAGATGCGCGATATCGATCGAAAGCCCCTGCCGTTCCGCCGCGTCGATCATGTTGATCACAAGGATCATCGGACGCCCGAGCTGTCGCACCTCCAGCGCAAAACGCAGATGCAGTCTCAGATTCGTCGCGGAAATCACGCAGATGATCAGCTCGGGCGCAGGCTCCCCCCGATACCGCCCGGCACAGACATCCCGCGTCACGGCCTCGTCCGGGCTGGTGGCCTGCATGCTGTAGGTGCCGGGCAGATCCAGCAGGCGCACGCGCCGTCCGCCCGGGGAGTGCAGACGCCCCTCCTTGCGCTCCACCGTCACGCCCGCATAATTCGCAACCTTCTGGCGGCTGCCGGTCAGCTGATTGAACAGCGCCGTCTTGCCGCAGTTCGGATTGCCGACCAGGGCCGCAAGAAGCGGCTTCTGCCCGCGATCAGCCAGCCGGTCCGCCACCACCTCCGGAGAAGACATCCCGTTCACGGCTGATCCTCCAGCTCCACCCGGGCCGCCTCACTCAGGCGCAGGGCAAAGCGCGTGCTGCCGATCCGCACGGCCACCGGATCTCCACCAAACGGCCCGCGGGCCACGATCCGCACCGGCTCGCCCGGCACGAAGCCGAGCTCACGCAGGCGGCAGGCCACCGGATCATTCGTCCCCTGATCACCGACCCTGCGGACGATGGCGGTCTGTCCCGAAGGAAGCTGGTCCAGAAACATGAGGTAAGATCGCTCCTGCCGGTCTGCCGGAAGCCACAAGATGTCCTCACCGGCGCCGACCGGACGTCGCACGCCGTATGAACGGGCCGACGCGCACCGCACAGTGTGCCACGCCGGAATTGCGAATGATACCTATTTTCTTCAGGCGCGTATATCCATAAGCAGGCCACGATCCCCTGCTGCCATGCGCTGACGTCATACAGGCCGGGTTTCGCCCCCCGCATCCGCCCGTCTCACAAGTTTCGCGTGCAAAAATCGCCAGTCCCCTCTATGGACAGCGGACACTTCAGATGTACTGCCGGGCCGACAGCCAGGGCGGGGCATCTTCAGACAGGAAAGATCAGGCCCGGTTCCGATGGATATTCGCAACATCGCCATCATCGCTCACGTTGACCACGGGAAAACAACCCTCGTGGACGAGCTTCTCAAGCAGTCCGGCGCGTTTCACGAACACCAGCAGGTGGCCGAGCGCGCGATGGACAGCAACGATCTCGAAAAAGAGCGCGGCATTACCATTCTCGCAAAATGCACCTCCGTTGTCTGGAAAGACACGCGGATCAACATCATCGACACGCCGGGCCATGCCGATTTCGGCGGAGAGGTCGAGCGTATCCTGAGCATGGTGGACGGCGCGATCGTGCTGGTGGACGCCGCCGAAGGCGCGCTGCCGCAGACCAAGTTCGTGGTTGGCAAGGCGCTGGCCCGCGGCCTGAAGCCCATCGTGGTCGTCAACAAGGTCGATCGCGGAGACGCACGTCCCGACGAGGTACATAACGAGATCTTCGATCTCTTCGCCTCTCTCGGTGCGAATGACGAACAGCTGGACTTCCCGATGCTGTACGCCTCAGGCCGTCAGGGCTGGGCGGACGAGACGCTGGAAGGCGCCCGCAAGGACCTTTCCCCGATGTTCGATCTGGTGCTGCGCCACGTGCCGGCTCCGGCCCTGGACAAGGACAAGCCGTTCGCGATGGTCACGACCATCCTCGAATCCGACAACTTCCTCGGCCGCGTTCTGACGGGCCGTGTGGAGCAGGGTCGTGCGAAGATGAACATGCCGGTGAGGGTGCTGCGTGAGGACGGAACGGTTGTCGAGACCGGCCGTCTGACCAAGCTGCTGTCCTTCCGCGGTCTTGAGCGCGTGCCGGTGGATGAGGTCGAGGCCGGAGACATCGTGGCCGTGGCCGGTCTGTCCGACGCCACCATCCCCGACACGATCGCCGCCCCGGAAGTGCAGGAACCGCTCAAGGCGATTCCCGTCGATCCGCCGACCCTGTCCATGACGTTCCGCCTCAATGACGGCCCGCTTGGCGGCCGCGAGGGCAAGAAAGTCACCTCCCGCCAGATTCGCGACCGTCTGTTCAAGGAAACGGAAGGCAACATCGCCATCCGCGTGACCGACAGCCCGGAAAGCGAGGCGTTCGAGGTTGCCGGACGCGGCGAGCTTCAGCTCGGCGTGCTGATCGAGACGATGCGCCGTGAAGGTTTCGAGCTGACCATCGGCCGTCCCCGCGTGCTTTATCGCACGAACGAGGCGGGCGATCGCGAGGAGCCGTTCGAGGAAGTCCTGATCGACGTGGACGAGCCGTATTCCGGCGTGGTCGTCGAGAAAATGTCGATGCGTAAAGGCGTGATGCAGGATATGCGTCCGTCCGGCGGCGACAAGATCCGCCTGACCTTCCACATCCCGTCACGCGGTCTGATCGGTTATCACGGAGAATTCCTGACCGACACGCGCGGCACGGGTATCATGAACCGTCTCTTCCTCGGCTATCAGCCCTATGCAGGAACGATCGAAGGCCGTCGCAACGGCTCGCTGATCTCCTCTGAGGACGGCGCAACGACACAGTACTCTCTGTTCTCCCTCCAGGACCGCGGCACGCTGTTCGTGGAATCGGGCGAGAAAGTCTATGTCGGCATGATCATCGGCGAACACTCCCGTGAAAACGATCTGGAAGTGAACCCGGTGCGTGAGAAGAAGCTCACCAATATCCGCGCCGCTGGTAAGGACGAAGCCCTGCTGCTGACCCCGCCCCGCCGCATGAGCCTGGAACAGGCTATCGCGTATATTGAGGATGACGAACTGGTGGAGGTTACCCCTTCTGCCGTGCGTATCCGCAAACGCTATCTCGATCCGCATGAGCGTAAAAAGCGCGAACGCTCAGGTGGCGATCACTGATAGGGAATACCCCGGGAAGTTCGCTTCCCGGGGTTTTTTCTGAGATCAGATGGAGGGTTCGAAAAACCTTCTGGTTTTGAGGTCTGCTCTGTGATTCCATTTCTCCTGCATTGATTGAGGGAATGGAAGATGAAGCAAGCGGGATTTTTTGACGTTGAAGAGCTGCTTGCCCGGTTGAGCGGGCTTGGCGATCAGCTCGAAGCGTTTTCCCGGACTGTGGATTTTGAAGCGTTCCGTCCTGACCTGGAGAAGGCACTGGCGTATTCCGACGGAAGCAAAGGCGGGCGACCGCCATTTGATCCGGTGCTGATGTTCAAGATCCTGGTGATCCAGACCCTGAACAATTTGTCTGATGAGCGGACGGAATATCTGATCAACGATCGCCAGTCGTTCATGCGCTTCCTTGGGCTGGGGCTTTCAGATCGTGTTCCTGATGCCAAAACGGTCTGGCTGTTTCGCGAGCGTCTGACCCAGGCCGGTGCGATCGATGGGCTGTTCAACCGCTTTGATGCGACCCTGCGCAACGCCGGGTATTTGCCGATGTCAGGCCAGATCCTGGATGCCACACTGGTAGCGGCTCCAAAGCAGCAGAACACCAACGCAGAGAAAGCCGATCTTCGGGAAGGACGTATTCCTGAAGACTGGCAGGACAAGCCGTCAAAGCTGTCGCACAAGGATCGTCATGCGCGCTGGACGCTAGAGAGTGTTATGTACTTTCGTGCGTGAGTGTTTCAGAACGGATGGATGAATACTGCACGCAAACCGTATCCGTCTGATGTCAGTGACGAAGAATGGTCTCTGATTATTCCGTATCTTCTTTTGATGAAGGAAGACGCGGAACAACGCCGTCATGATCTGCGGGAACTGTTCAACGGTCTTCGTTACGTGATCCGTTACGGCATTGCCTGGCGGGCGATGCCAAACGATCTGCCGCCATGGACTGCGGTTTATACCAACCGTTGATTGCTAGAACCTATGAGCCCAATCTCGCAGTCCGATTGACATGATGCGCCAAGGTTGTTCGAC
>NZ_JAJJND010000116.1 GCF_029759835.1 Acetobacter sp. AN02 | reverse complement strand
GTCGAACAACCTTGGCGCATCATGTCAATCGGACTGCGCAATTGGGCGCATAGGTTCTAGCAATCAATGGTTGGTATGAGCTTTCCTCAGCGGATGACGTGGGCGTCCTCAAGCGCCTTCCGCTCGGCCATAATGGCATCAGCAGATTTCGGCCCCTTGCGGCTCGCGGCAATATCCGATGCGTTGACAACCGGAGAGGGCTTCGTATCCCCGAGATCAGCAATATATGTCAGAATTGACGCAAGCTGATCGTCAGACATGGAGCGGAGCGGCGGCATAAAACCGGCATAGGAGTCACCGGCTGCCGTAATCGGACCATGCAGTCCGTTGATCACCACATCCGCAAGATAGGTCTTTCCTCCCGGGGCAGCGGCAATCTTATCAACCCGCCCCTTCAGAGGGGGAAAGCGTCCGGACATCCCCGCTGCATCCGCCATATGGCAGACGCTGCACGTCGTTTTGTAAAGCGACGCACCGTCAGCCGCAAAAGAGGCCGGTGCGCTGAGGAGAAAAGCAAGGACAGGGACGACACGCTTCATCAGGAACTGCTCCGGCACGCTGGATCTTGGGCCGGATCCGGGGGCACACAGGGTCCGCTGAACGGACAGGCGAATATGTGCTTCAGATCCGAAAACATTTCGATATCATTACGTATCCGGGCGCCGTCCGTAAAGACCCCCGCTCAGAATTCGGCAGAAACCGTCCCGAAATACTGGCGCACCGCCCCGCGCTCCAGAGACTGATAATCACCGCTGATCGGGTTTCCGTTCTGACCCATCATGGATACATATTTCGAGTTGAAAAGATTATAGACATTGAAATCCAGGAACATATTTCTGGCAAATCCGATCTTC
Source organism: Acetobacter sp. AN02 (assembly GCF_029759835.1). Classification (GTDB taxonomy): domain Bacteria; phylum Pseudomonadota; class Alphaproteobacteria; order Acetobacterales; family Acetobacteraceae; genus Acetobacter. The sequence goes on along the minus strand of NZ_JAJJND010000116.1, from coordinate 4,910 downwards.
CCGAGATTCCAGCGCGCCCCCGTACTGGCCAGCCAGTATCCCGGAACGGATGTGTCATTCGTAAAGCTGAAATAACGCTTTGAGTAGTAATGCACATCAAAATGCGCTTCCACCCCGTGCCATGTGTAGGACAGATTAGCCTTGTACATGAACTGCGGATAGTTGACGAGCTTCCGGCCCTTCATATGGTAAAAACCATCGGAAGCATCAAGGTTATTTCCATACGTGCCGTGGTTGTAGCTCACGCTGTTATAGATCGCGAGACCCTTGACCGGCGTCAGCGTCGTGCTCGCATCCACACCGTAAATGCTGACCCTGGACTGAATGACACTCGATACAGGTGCCGTGATCGTCCCCAGGGTCGCCGCCATCAGCCGGTGCCGCGCATCGGCATGATAGCCGTCGATACTCGCCTGAATCAGCTTGTCTGAATAACGATATCCGACGGCATAGACCCAGTCTTTCTCAGGCTTCACGCTGTTCTGCAGATCCCTGAACGTCGCCTGATCCTGCACGGCCCATAATGAGTTGCCACCGCCATTGGGCAGAACCTGATAGGTCCGCATATTCTCCGCAAGATCGAAATACAGCTCATGATGCGGAAGAAAAAACCAGCTCGCGCCCACATGAGGCAGAAACGCCGCAGACGCCGTCATGGTCCCGACGGGCAGCTTATCCGCGCCGGTATAATCCGGATTGTTATAGTATCCGCCACCGGCCGTTCCGGTCACCATGGACTTGAACCCGGCCGTCACACGCAGGTTCTTTAAAGGCCGCCAAGTATCTTCCAGATGCCATGTAAAGTTGTTCGTGCGCCAGGCCATGCCATAGCCACGTTGAAAGGCCGGACCATAAGTCGTGTAGGGACCAACCGTTTTCAGAGGCGCACCCTGGCCCAGAGCCGGCTCGTTATACCAGTACACATCCGCCGCCTGGTTGTTGTTCTCATACCAGACCCCGGCATCAATCGTATGCCGGGCAATCTTATACTCAAGACCGGTCGACCCGCCGACCCGCTCCTGACGCACCTGCCAGACAGCCTCGGAAAACGGTGCGCCGGTATCGGGCGATGCATAGTCATAGTCGGAATAGCTGTAATAACCGGTCATGCTCTGGCCATACAGCATGGATTTCCAGCGCAGATGATCCGTCAGGGCCAGATCAAACCGCAGCCCGCCGGTATAGTCGATCTCATTCTGCCCGGCATCGTAAAGATAGGGCTGCTGGCTGTTCGAGGACACCTCATCCGGCACCGGCAGGGTCGGCGTCCCGCCATCCTGAAGAGAAGCAGCATAGTTATAGGCTTTTGCATAATCCGGATAAAGATGAGGCACCCGCCATCCCATGGTCCGGATCATGCTGAGCGACGTATCCTGATAGCCCCATTCCTGCAGCTGGCTCCAGTTGAAGAACGCCTTCATCATGCTGTCATTGCCGATCGGCTGCACCAGCTTGGAATCAACCTGCTGCTGAAACTGATGGCCGCGCCCCATCCATTTCTTCTCATCAGACCGGGAGTAGGAGACCATGGCTTTCGTCCCGGTCGCATTCAGCTTTCCCGTATCCCCGCGCAGATAGGTGCGATAGGAGGCATAGCTGCCAAACCCCTGACTGACCTTGCCGCCCGCCCTGTCCTTCGGGTCCGATGTCTCGAACTGGATCGTGCCGCCAAGCGTGGATGTGGACGGAACGCTCACACCGCCGGGACCGGTGGACAGGGTCGCGTGCTCGATATCATCGGAAATCACGGCCTGGATCAGATTGACGCCGTTCTGGGTCTCATAGGTCTGGTCATTCAGCGGAATACCATCCAGCGTGATACCAAGCTGGTCCATGAAGAATCCGCGCACATAGATGCTGGACCCCCAGGTATCGATCCCCAGCGCATCGGTCGAACTGAAACTCACCCCCGGCAGACGGTCCAGCGCCTTATAGGCACTGACACCAGGCGTGAACTGTCTGAAAACCGCCTGTCCGATCACGTTATCCGGCCCGCGGGACACAGCCCGGTGCCCGGAAACAGCCACCGTCTCATCCCCCGACGCCCGGATATTGCCATGAGACACCGGCTTCCTCGCAGGTGCAGCCGCCTGCGCAGCCGGTAAGGCGGCTGTGTGATGGACCGTACCCCGCTGCGCGGTCCCGTGATGCGCCCCCTTGCGGGCATGTGTCTCACCGGAGAGAGCCGCACGGGCAGGGGAGGCCATAAGACATACGGATGTCAAAGCCGTAAAACGGAACAGGCTCATCTGGAACCGGCGACCAGAAGAGAAAGGCAGTCGGAGCAAGGAAACCATCACATATCCGCAGAAGAACAGGGGCAGGTGAGGCAGAATATCTGCCGTCGCGACCGTATATAGGAGAAGAGGGATCAGTAACGCAGAGAAGTATTGTGAAATCTGTGTTGCACGAACCAAGGCTCACACGGAACCGGAGACAGATGCAGGCTGTAGGGAGAGCAGGCAGCACAACGCAAGGACGATTTCGCTTGCGAAACCGTACGCGGGCATTTTCCGGCCTCACTGTGGCCGGATTACAATATATAATATTCCGATGCGGAAAGCGGACGGAGGCACACGGATACGACCGCCGGAGCCCGCCGCGCCGTCATCCCCCTCCCGTCGTCAGATGCTCATCCGGCACGCCAGGCCAGACGCTCCTTCTCAGTCAGCGCCAGAGGCAGCCGCTGCCCCAGACGCGCCGCCTCCGCCGCCGTTTCCGTCACAGCCATGACAGCCAGCGCCTGAGCCGCAGACACGGGATTGTCCCGCTTCCCGCGTAACGTGGCCTCAAGTCTGCGATAGAATTCAGGCTGATCCCCCGAGGGCGTCGGAATCGTCACCGCCTCAGCCCCGTCGGGACCGTAGAACAGCATCCTGTCATCATCATCGCCAAACCCCGGCGCATCCGGCCTGATCCCGGCGACAAGCCTGTCCTCCTGAAGATCCGGCCCGTGTTTGACAAGCGTTCCCTCCGATCCGTGAACCGTAAACCGCGCCTCCCCTCCGGCAGCCATCATGCTCCCGCGCAGAATGACGCGATGCTGCGGATAGGACAGAATAACCTCAAACCAGTCATCAGCTTTCCCGCCCGGACGCAGAACGGCAATATCCGCGGTGATGCTGTCCGGCAGACCGAACAGCTGCAAAGCCTGATCCGCCATATGCGGCGCAAGATCAAACCACATGCCACCGCCGGGCACATCAGCATCCCGCCAGCCATCTCCCGGCACCGGCTCGAATTTTCCCATATGGGACTCAAAAACAGCAACATGGCCGACACGACCGGCCTCGATCGCGGAACGGACACCCCGAAAATCACTGTCCCATCGACGGTTCTGAAAAACAGACAGAAGACTGCCGCTCTGCCGTGCGGTCTCAATCACGGCCCTGGTATCCGCAAGACTCAGCATGAAGGGCTTGTCCACCAGAACATTCCGCCCCGCACGCAAGGCGGCTTCCGCAAGCGGCCGATGCGTCTCGTTCGGTGTCGCGATCACGACCAGATCGATCTCATGACAGGCAATGAGATCCTCAGGTGAGCTGAAAACCTCAATACCGGGATAGTCCTTCAGCACGGACTCAGGCCGGGAAGAGGCAACAGCCGCCAGCTTCATGCCCGGCGTGGCCGTGATCATCGCGGCGTGAAAGGTCTTGCCCACAAAGCCGTAACCGATAAGGCCGACGCGAATATCAGCGTTCGTCATCTGATGATCTCCACAATCTGTTATTTTTATCAGTGGATTTTAAAAACACCCTATACTGTAAAATCTGAACACAACGCATGATGCGCCCGGCTCAGACCGTAAACGCACTCCTGAACCGCTCCAGCGCAAGATCGTCATCACCGGAGGCCCACGCCTCCATTCCGACCGTCCCCGTATAGCCAAGATTCTGCAGTTCCCGCGCAATCGCAGGATAGCTGATCTCCCCGGTCCCCGGCTCGCAGCGGCCAGGAACGTCAGAAACCTGAATTTCCCCGATATAAGGAAAGGTTTTTCGCAGAAGGGAAATCAGATTCCCTTCGCCGATCTGTGCATGATACAGATCGAGCATCATCCGCATACAGGGATGGTCCACGGCACGAATCAGGGAGTAACAGTCCTGTGCCCGGCCAAAAGGAACACCGGGATGATCAACCTCTGCATTGAGGTTTTCAAGCACGAACATCACGTCGTGCTTTTCGCCAAGCTCCGCAACACGGCACAGCGTATCGCGTGCCTTCATCCACATTTCCCCGGTTTCATGCGTGCAGGGCTGCACCGGCAGACCATCCGGAGCAAGCCCCGTGCCGTGCAGGTTCAGTCGCGGAATCCCGAGTTTGCGTGCAACGGAAATGGACTCTTCTGCCGTCCGCAGCAGCTCGCGCGCACCGTCATCATCCGTCAGCGTGCCGCGGATATAGCCCGTCATGGATGTAAAATCCGCCCCCGTCGCCGCAAGCGCATCAATATCGTGACGGGTCCAGTCCCAGATCTCGACAGAAAATCCCCGGGACGAAATTTCGCGCACACGCTCAGTAACCGGAAGATCCAGGAAGATCATCTCCGCACAGACCGCCAGAGAAAAACCGGATTTTTCTGAACTCATCTTACGATATCCGAAAGCTTCATATCAGGACACCCCGCCGCGAAACGGCCAGGCGGCCCTGCCCGGATAAAACAGCCCGGGCAGTGCCGCAACGCATCAGTGAGACGGTTTTCCACCCAGCTCACCGGTCAGGAACTGGGCGCGGCCATTTCCGAAAGACCAGTGTGCATCATCATTCTCGACAAATGAGACCATAACGTCAGAAGGCTCGATCCCGCAGCCGGCCTTAAGACGATCCGTAAGAACCTTATACCAACCGTTTCTTGATCAGACTCACGGGGTACCCATTGGGCTAAAAATGTGATTCACAGGATGCTGATC
>NZ_JAJJND010000115.1 GCF_029759835.1 Acetobacter sp. AN02 | reverse complement strand
AACAACCTTGGCGCATCATGTCAATCGGACTGCGCAATTGGGCGCATAGGTTCTAGCAATCAATGGTTGGTATTACGGGGGGCGTCATTCTGCTGCTGGCCGTGGTGCGACTGGTGAACAGGCTGCGTATTTCTGCTCCGGGGTTGCCGCGGGATCTGCCGCCGGCCATGGCTTTTGCGGCCAGGATTTCGCATGTTCTGCTTTATGTTCTGATGTTCGCTCTGCCGCTGGTCGGCTGGGGGATGCTGTCGGCCGGAGATTATCCGGTTCCGCCGTCAGGTCCGGCGCTGCGGCTTCCGCCTGTTCTGCCCCATGATCCTGCGGTATGGGCCGGGCTGCGTTCCGCCCATACCGTGCTGGCTTTTGCGCTGATTGTGCTGGTGCATCTCGGGGCGGCGCTGTTCCACGGGCTGATCCGGCGTGACGGCGTGCTGGAGAGCATGACCAGGGGCGGCAGGTCCCGCTGATCTTTCTTCTGCGGGGGGCTGCCAGATGTTTGCGGGTTACAGGACGACCGGGGTGAACTCCTGGGAATAATGTCTGCCGAAGGTATTTGTGTGATTGGTCACGCAGGAATAGAGCAGTCCTGACTGCTCGGCATCGAAAAATCTGTGTTTGTGCTCGTTCAGGATCGGAAAGATGGAGGCACTGTAGACATAAGGTCCGGTGACCCTGAGCACGCCGAGACGACCGACGGTATACATGGGTTCGTCATAGTTCTTTATTCTTGCAAGTATTGATGTAATGACATTTTCAAGAAACGGATGCCCTGAGGTGGCTATGACATGCCACTGCTGGTATTCGCCGCCCGGGATATAATTTATTTCCGGGCCGAGGCCGAAGCCGGAGAACTGCCGTCCCGGACCGTTGTTCCACTGAGAGAGAAGATATTCGTCATCGTCGCGGATCAGATTATCGAAGGGGATTTCATTCCTTGATTTCATATCCATATAGACGCCTCCGCACTGATAGATGCAGAGATATCTGAAGAAGTCCGCTCTGGCCGCGCCGTATCTCGGATTTATACGCAGATACGCATTGAGAACGTCCCAGCCGTAATAGGTGTATATGAAATCGTGGCGTTCTTTCTCGCTCCAGTAGATATAGTCCCATCCTGGATTAACGTCCCTGATCCGGCTGACGTTATCCAGAAAACTTTCAGGTATGTTCTTTGAGTTTCCGACCTGGTGGATCACTCTCGGAATTCTGAAGGCCCTGTTTTTCTCAATGATCCTGAAACGCATGGATTTCCTGGAATGGATTTCCTCCATGCTGACCGGTCTGAACATTTCCCAGCCATCGTAATTTTTGACGAAATCGATCGATCCGCCAGGCTGTGCGCTCAGATACATGCCGGTTTCGGCCATGAGATGTGTCTGCTCGTCCTCCGGATTTCCGACGACCAGAATATTCCGGGATGCCGTGTATATCCACGGAACGAAGGCTTCCTCGATCAGGCAGTGGAAAAAGCTGCCATTTCCGGTCCGGCATAAAACGGTTCCGAAATAGGTAATAAATGCCTGATCGCTCATCCGGTGACGTCCCTTACACTGCCGACTGTATGGCCTGACAGACCAATACTCCTTAATACTCTTTTCCAAAAGTGATTTTCTGTCTTGTCACGTCTTTATTCACCATATTCATATATCGCTTCCTCTGCCCGGTAATCCATTTTCTGGGAAAACTCCCCTCATGGCTTCAGAGGGGCACCGTATCTTACGGGGAACCATCCGCATGAGCCGCCCCCCGGGCAACGATAGGTAACTTCTGCATGATCCGTTGTGTCGTAATATGTCATCGGCTCGGACGGATGTCTGACGGCAAGGATTTCGGATTTTGTCTTCGGGGCGAGGACCAGTCCTGAGGACAGTCTGACAGTTCCGTCGGCACCTGAGAGGGAGCCGGATATGACTGTAGTTCCGTCATCCTTTATTTCGAGAACAGGTTTTTTTCTGACTTCATATTCAAGGGAGGACCGTGCGGAATTGTATCCGAGAATATGATTATTCTGGCCGTTCTGGGTCCCGTCAGCCGTCATATCCAGGTACATATCGCTGTGCAGCCTGGCGAATATGTTTCTTTCGACAGACTGATCGAATTTTGCCTGTGAGAAATCAAATACTGCGTTGTATATCAGATCGGTGGTCTCTGCCATGATTGTGCCGATCCTCTCGTGATGTCTTGCATCGGATCCGCCGGCAATACAGATGAGGCATCCTATATCATAGGTTTCGATACCGATATTCTGCCATGTAATGCCTCCGTCCTTTACTTGCGCACCAAAGGACAGGGGAAAGACGGGCATGGTTTTGCCTGACACCGCTCCGCCGGAGATATTTCTGTACATCACAGGCCCGGCCCTGCCTGTGCGGATGATGATCCGGCCGGCCGGAAATTTCGTGTCAGGCGCCCATGAGAGGTCCCTGTTGGAATTATCATCGTTATTTTCGTTATGATTGGTGGTCATCCAGTACATTTTACGCTTTGAACCGAAAGGATCATGGGCGGACTCCCTTGTGTCGGGGCCAAATCCGCTCATGTCCTCCTCATAAAGCCAGGAGGGGGAGACCGGTCCGTTTCCGTCCGAAAAGGAGATACCCTCGTTCATTGTCACGAGGTTGGCCCAGACCCAGTTCGTTCCCTCGATCTGGACATCATTCCAGTGATTGACGTCGAACTCCCCTGCCCCGTTCAGGCCCATGTAATAGGCGCGCTCATGCACATTCTGGGAATTTCCGTTGTTTCTTTCGGTTGTAAACTGATTGAATACTACATTTTTCTGACCGAATATTGCCCTGTTACCTTTTTCTTCCGGTGTATCCCCCACCAGTGTGAAGGAAACTGCCGGCCGGTATTCCCTGGCATTAGTGTTGTTGCTGTCCACGCGTGCAAATTCGAGATTTCCGCCGCCCATTGTCGCGTGTGTTTCAGACAGAACCCCATCCCCGAAATAGGGGACGGCCATATTGATATCGTGTGCTGTGACGGGGAAATACGGGTACATCTCAAGGCGTCCGAGCACACGGACGAAATCGGTATCTGCGGTATTTTTTGGAATGATTGTGTAATGCGGCCAGCGACCTGCCGGGATTTCCAGAATTCTGCTTTGTATCGATCTCCCGCTCTTGGAAATATTGTTTCCCATGAGGAGATCGATAATTTTTATATCCGAAGCACCTGAGCTATCTCCGAGGATTGCTCCGTAATCCTTGATATTGAGCGTATCGGCTGATCTCTGAGCCGGAGTTCTGGGCAGCGGATGCAGCATGCGGCTGCCTTCGGGCTGATCTGCGGCGCAGGTATCATTCAAGTACATAAATGAAGCGCATATCAGGAATATAAGGTATACTCGCAATGTATTTCTGTATTTTTTACCCATTCCACAATATCCTTCCGGGACAGAGCCGCATCCTGATAACCCCGGGAGTATATCATGCTTCGAGCTGATTGCGGAGGCGAGATATCGCCCGGGTTATGTTGCCGGAGTTTAATATTATAGTCTGCTGCCTGTTTTACTGCAGGCGCGAGCCATCCGGGAGCCGCAGCCAGCTGTCCGTTTTCGTTTTCTGACACATTCAGACGTATTTGATGGCCGCTTCAGGGAACCCGCTCCCTTGCCGTGAGTCATTACATTCATCTGTCATGATACAGAATGGTGCGACGATGGCGACGAAACATAAGACTGAGATCCATACGACCGAGTCCGGTATTCCGGTTTCGAGTGATGAGCATTCGCTTACCGCCGGTGCCAATGGCCCGATCCTGCTGCATGATCATTATCTGATCGAGCAGATGGCGGCGTTCAACCGGGAGATGATTCCGGACCGGCAGCCGCATGCCAAGGGCAGCGGTGCTTTCGGCACGTTCAAGGTGACGCATGATGTCAGCCGCTATACCTGTGCGAAATTTCTGCAGCCGGGGGCGGAGACGGAAGTGGCTGCGCGGTTCTCCACTGTGGCGGGAGAGGCAGGCAGCCCGGATACGTGGCGTGATCCGCGTGGATTTGCCCTGAGGTTCTATACGGATGAGGGTAATTTCGACATGGTCGGCAATAATACGCCGATCTTCTTTGTGCGTGATCCTCTGAAATTCCAGCATTTCATTCACTCGCAGAAGCGTCGTGCTGATAACGGGCTGCGTGACAATGACATGCAGTGGGATTTCTGGACGCTGAGCCCGGAGACCGCGCATCAGGTGACGTGGCTGATGGGGGATCGTGGCATTCCTGCGAGCTGGCGTCATATGGATGGTTTTTCCAGCCACACCTATATGTGGGTCAATGCGAAGGGTGAGCGGTTCTGGGTGAAGTATCACTTCAAGACCAATCAGGGCATTAAGTGCCTCACGCAGGAGCAGGCCGGGAAAATTGCAGGGGAGGACGCTGATTATCACCGGCGCGACCTGCATATGGCGATCAGCCGGGGCGAGCATCCGAGCTGGACGCTCAAGATGCAGATCATGCCTTATGAGGAGGCGAAGACCTGGCACATCAATCCGTTCGACCTGACGAAGGTGTGGCCTCAGGGGGAGTTTCCGCTGATTGATGTCGGTACTCTGACGCTGGATCGCAATCCGACGGATTTCCATTCGCAGATTGAACAGCTTGCGTTTGAGCCTAATAATTTCGTGCCCGGGACTGGTCTGTCTCCTGACAAGATGCTGCTGGGGCGTGCGTTTGCCTATGCTGATGCGCACCGGGCGCGTCTGGGCGTGAATTACAAACAGATTCCGGTCAATGCACCGAAATGTCCGGTTCATGGCTATATCAAGGGCGGAGCCATGCGCATGCGCGAGGCGCATGATCCGGTTTATGTGCCGAACTCAAAGGGCGGACCTGCTGCGGATGCCACGCGTTTTCCGGAGAATGCGGTCTGGGCCGCGGATGGCGAGTTCGTGCGCGAGGCCTATACGCTGCGGCCGGATGACGATGATTTCAGCCAGGCGAATATCCTGATCAACAAGGTGATGGATGATGCGGCGCGTGATCGTCTGGTGAGCAACATTGTCGGGCATGTCCTGCAGGGTGTGCAGGAGCCGGTTCTGTCGCGTGTTTTTGAATACTGGACGAATATTGATGAAACGATCGGAAAAAGGGTTCGTGAGGGCGTGACCTCCGCACGTAAGTGATGCCAGGAGCGGGGCGCGCGTGTCGCCCCGCTCTGTTTTGCCTGCTTTCCGGTTTTTCATTCCCGTCCTGCGTCTTTGACGGCTGTATCTGTCGGGCCTTTCATCAGTCAGGCTGCAGCCTTTACCCGTGAAGCAGAGATTTACTCTCCTCTGTCAGATAGTGCCACAGCATTTTGTTGCCACGACTGCTCAGGCGAGCCAGACGCTTCCACCATTAAGGAAAACTCGAGCACTACACAAATTGTACTCCCATGTGATCCTGGGTGAGCGCGGACGCTAGAATTTGACACTTCCGACACTAGAAATGGAACCATAATTCCTATTCGCAAACCACCCGGCCCGAGCCTTTAAAGGCTCGCTTAAAGACCTTTAAGCGGCCTCTTAAAGGGGGGATTTCGGCATCACAACCGCTGCACTCCCAGCCGCAGCATCTGCCTCCCCGGCAGGAAACGGATAAGCGGGCAGCGGACGGAAATCACGCGCAGGCCGTCCGGATGCCGCGTCCAGATCGCACACGATCAGCCGCGCAGCGATCGCCTCGGCATAGACCTCCTGAACAGCATCACAGACAATCCACAGACGCCCCCGCAGGGCATCATTCGCCCGCTCCAGATCCCCGATCCTGGCCGCTTGCGTGGCAGACCATTCCAGTGCCTGATACCAACCATTGATTGCTAGAACCTATGCGCCCAATTGCGCAGTCCGATTGACATGATGCGCCAAGGTTGTTCGACGATCTGGTTC
>NZ_JAJJND010000114.1 GCF_029759835.1 Acetobacter sp. AN02 | reverse complement strand
CTTGTCATCCCATCAACCCCAAGCCATAAAAAACGGGAACTCTCCTTTTGAGTGGATACAAAAAAGGGGGCACGTCATTGGTTTTCAACACTTCATGGCCGGATAGCGGTGAACTGGCTAGGAGTATGAACAGCTCTAAAGATAATGTTCGCTAACCAGATCTGGATAACTGCTATGTTTCTTTACAAAAAAAATATTTATAAAGATCAGAGACTTATTTGACGGTCTTGTAATTTATCTTTTTATACTTTTCTCAAATTGATGCCTATTCTTCTATATTTTATTGGAAGATAATACGAGAATCCTCAGGTTTTTCTGGGGGCGTCTCAAGGGGCAGAGCAGATGACGACACATAGTCGAATTGTGTCGTTGCTGAATTTTGTTCATAAGCCCATTCAGAATTGGGTATCTAATCAAATGAGGTGATATCGATTAGAATCATCAAAATTCAGTAGAAATGGAAGTATATATTTCTGTTTGAGGTAATGAAATTAATGCATTACGCAAATAGTCATGACTTCATCTACAGTGGTCAAAAATATCTGTTTTTCTATTGAAGCCACAGCATCTGATTCTAAAAGGAGATACGCGATGCAACAGCGCGAGCTCGGCAGTAATGGCCTAATGGTCTCAGCTCTGGGACTTGGGTGTATGGGAATCAGTGCAAGTTATTCGACACAACTGTCGAAAGCTGAAGGAGTGAAGCTGATTCGGGCTGCGGCAGATCGCGGAGTGACTTTTTTCGACACAGCCGAGGTTTATGGCCCCTTTACCAATGAGGATGTCGTCGGTGAAGCACTTCGTCCCATACGCGACCATGTCATCATTGCTACCAAATTCGGTTTCGACATCGACCCTCAATCACAGAAAATCCGGGGCCTCAGCAGTCGGCCAGAGCATATCCGTCAGGCGGTCGAAGGCTCATTGAAGCGGCTTGGGGTGGAGGCAATCGATCTTCTCTATCAGCACCGGGTCGATCCGAGTGTGCCGATCGAGGACGTCGCCGGTGTCGTGAAGGAGTTGATTGTACAGGGCAAGGTCAAGCATTTCGGTCTTTCAGAACCGGGACTGCAAACGCTTCGTCGCGCGCATGCCGTTCTGCCCGTTACCGCCGTGCAGAACGAATACTCCCTCTGGTGGAGGGCGCCGGAGACGAATGGAGTTCTCGATGCCTGTGAAGAACTGGGTATTGGTTTTGTTCCATTCAGCCCATTGGGCAGAGGGTTCCTGACAGGGGCCATCAGCAAAGACACGGTTTTTGCCCAAGGCGATCTCCGGCACGGCGTTCCCCGATTTTCTCCCGAGGCCATCGAGAAAAATCTGGCCTTCGTCGATCTCCTGAAACAGGTCGCTTCTGCCAAGGGCGCTACTCCGGCCCAGATCGCGCTTGCCTGGCTTCTGGCGCAACGGCAATGGATTGTGCCAATCCCCGGTACAACACGGCTCTCACGTCTGGAAGAAAACCTGGCGGCAACAGATATCACTCTCACAGACGCGGACCGGCAGGAAATTGCAAACGCCGCCGCTCATATCCAGCCCGCGGGCGATCGATACACGGTGGCTCAAGGCGCGATGGCCGGTCGAGAGGCATGTCTCCCCAAATCCGAGTAGGTCGTCGTCAGCGCTCAGAACAACGAGGATAATCATGCGCGCAACCGTCATGCATAAGGCACACGACGTTCGGATTGAAAGCGTTCCAGATGCTGCGATCAGAAAGCCGACCGATGCCGTGATCCGCATTACACGTGCCTGTATCTGCGGAAGCGATCTATGGCCCTACAACGGCGGCCCGAACAAGGACGGGCAGCAGATGGGGCATGAAGCCATTGGCGTTGTCGTGGATGTTGGCAGCGCAGTACAGACCATCAAACGAGGACAGGTTGTCATCATGCCGTTCGCATTTTCGGATGGCTCCTGTCTGTTCTGCGAAGATGGATTGCAAACGGCCTGCACCCATGGCGGATTTTTCGGCGTTGGTGGCGATGCGGGAGGAGCCCAGGCCGAAGCCCTGCGTATTCCCTGCGCCGATGGTACGCTCTATCCGTTGCCAGTGAATGAGGATGACGCACTGATGCCGTCGCTCCTGACACTCTCGGACGTTATGGGCACAGGTCATCATGCCGCGGTTGTTGCGCGCGTCGCACCTGGACGCAGCGTTGCGGTTGTGGGGGACGGGGCAGTCGGTATCTGCGGGGTCATTGCCGCCAGACGGCTCGGGGCCGAGCAGATCATCATGCTGGGTCGCCACCCGGACCGGATCGAACTGGCGAAGCAGTTCGGGGCGACTGATGTGGTCAGCGAGCGCGGAGCGGAAGCCATTGAACGTGTGCGTTCGCTGACCGGTGGGTATGGGGTGCAGTCTGTTCTGGAATGTGTTGGCACGGAGCAGGCCATCGCCACATCCATGGGGATCGTTCGTGCCGGCGGTGCGATCGGCCGCGTCGGTGTTCCCCACTATGATGCGGTACCGGATGCACAACAGATGTTTTTCGGCAATGTGACTGTTGGCGGAGGCCCCGCGCCGGTTCGTGCCTATATCGACGAACTGTTGCCCGATGTGATGGAGGGGCGCATCCAGCCCGGCCGGGTCTTCGATCGAACCGTAGGGCTTGATGAAGTGCCCGAAGGCTACCGCGCGATGAACGACCGGGAAGCGCTCAAGGTGATGGTGAAGCCATGACCTTCCAACATATCCAGGCTCGCAATCCCGTCTATGACTTCACCGGGCAGGTGGCTTTTGTCACCGGCGCTGCGATGGGGATGGGTCTTGTTACTGCGCGGGCTTTTGCGGAAAGCGGAGCAACCGTTGTACTGTCCGACGTGGATGGAGATCTTGTCCGACAGGAAGCCGCACGCCTCGTCTCCGAGGGATATAAGGCGACTTGCATGACGTGCGATGTCACCGATGAGGGCCAGGTTGCAGAAACCATCGACCGTATTGTCAAGGAGTTCGGTCAGCTCGACATGGCGTTCAACAATGCCGGTATACAGATCCCGCCGTCGGATGCGGCTGATGAGACGCTGGAAAACTTTGAGCGCGTGACCGCCGTCAACCAGCGTGGCGTCTGGGCCTGCATGAAGCATGAACTCCGGGTGATGCGGCAACAGGGCTCGGGAGCGATCGTCAATAACTCTTCGCTTGGTGGTCTCGTCGGTCTTCCTCAACGCGCCGCCTACCATGGCAGCAAGCATGCGGTGATTGGTATGACGAGAAGTGCCGGGGTCGAATATGCCCCGCGCGGCATCCGCATCAACGCGGTCTGTCCGGGGACCATCGAGACACCGATGGTGGCTGACATGTTGAAAGGTCAGTCGGCTGCTATGGCTGAAATTCTGAAGCAGCAGCCAATTGGCCGTCTCGGTCGCGCTGATGAGGTGGCTGACGCTGTCTTGTGGCTATGTAGTCCGGGCGCGAGCTTCGTTATCGGCGTCGCTTTGCCGGTTGACGGCGGCTTTACAGCTCATTGAGCCATTCATCACAGACACAGCCTTAAATACAGGAAAGAACGACTGATGGCCGATACACAGGCGGCAAGCCGCCCTTTCTCCCCCGAACTGGTCAGTTCGGTATCTCCGGCTCTGGAAGCCCACACGGTTGACCGGCTCAAAGAGGTCTGGACCCGTCCTGGTTTAAGCTTTCGCGACCGCAGTTTGATTTCGATCGCGGCATTGATCACGCGTGGCCAGGTCGCCGGCCTCGGACTCTACACCGATCATGCGCTTAATAACGGCGTTACGCCTTCCGAGTTGTCCGAAACCGTTCTCCAGCTTGCCTACTATGCAGGTTGGGCAAACGCTTTGTCGGCTACGCCCGCGATGGGAGCCGTTTTTGCCGCGCGTGGTATCTCGGCGGATCAGTTGCCGGCTGAAATTCCGGACCAGTTTCTGCCGCTCGAAGAGCCTGCCGAAGCGCAGCGGACGAAAACTGTCGGTGAACAGTTCGAGGCAGTCGCGCCTGGTCTGGTCGACTACACAACCAGATTTCTGTTCCGTGACCTCTGGCTGCGGCCTGGCCTTGCCCCGCGTGACCGAAGCCTTGTGACCGTGGCAGCACTCGTGACGGCGGGCCAGGCCGCACAGATCACGTTCCATCTGACGCGCGCGATGGACAATGGGCTGACGCGTGAGCAGGCTTCCGAAGTCGTTACCCACCTCGCTTTTTACGCGGGGTGGCCCAATGCGATGTCGGCCCTCCCGGTTTTCAAAGACGTCTTCGCCAAACGCGGCGCATAACGACATCAATCGTCTTTTCTGGAAGAAAAATTATGAAAATAGCTATCGTTTTCGAGAGTAATTATGGTCATACGGCCAAAATGGCAGATGCTGTCGCTACGGGTGCTCGTTCTGTAGAAGGGGCCGAAGTCACTCTTTTCAAGGTTGAAGATGATGGCGTGGTCGATCTCGAAGCCCTGAACGACAGTGATGCCATCATTCTCGGTTCACCGACCTATAACGGCGCACTCGGATGGAAACTGAAGCGTTTCTTCGAGAGTACGACGCGGCCTGTATGGTCTCAGCTCAAATGGCGCGGCAAGGTCGCAGCGGGTTTCACCAATTCTGGGGCTTTGAGCGGAGACAAACTCGGGACGCTGGTCTCGCTGGCGATGTTTGCCGCCCAGCACGGGATGGTGTGGGTCAATCTTGATCTTTTGCCGGGCAACGGTGGCAATGATGAACTGAACCGTCTGGGAATCTGGCTTGGTGCTGCGGCTCAGTCGGATAATGCGTCACCGGATGTGACGCCTCCCGCTGGCGATCTCAAGACCGCTGAGCATCTCGGGCGGCGGGTCGCGGAAGTTACGGCGCGTCTGGTCGCCTGACGGCATACTGCCTTGCTCATGCACGAATGGGGACGATCATGAAGAGACGTGTACTTGGTCAGGGACTCGAAGTCTCCGCTCTGGGACTTGGCTGCATGGGTATGAGCTGGTCTTATGGTCAGCCCAAAGACAAGGGCGAGATGATCGCGCTCATTCGCGCTGCGTATGAGCGCGGCGTGACCTTTTTCGACACGGCCGAGGTCTATGGTCCTTTGGTCAACGAAGAACTGCTGGGCGAGGCAGTGGAGCCGTTCCGTGACAATGTGGTGCTTGCCACCAAGTTCGGTTGGAAAGCGGCACCGGGAGACGGTAGCCGCTGGACTGCGCTTGATAGCCGTCCGGAGCATATCCGCACCGTTGTCGAAGGCTCGCTGCGGCGTCTGCGTGTCGAGGCAATCGACCTTTACTATCAGCATCGCGTCGACCCTGAAGTTCCGATTGAAGATGTCGCCGGCGCAGTCCGAGATCTTATTCAGGCAGGTAAGGTGAAGTATTTTGGCCTGTCGGAAGCCGGTGTCGAGACGATCCGGCGCGCGCACGCCGTGCAGCCGGTATCAGCCCTGCAAAGCGAATACTCGCTGTGGTGGAGGCATCCGGAAGAGGCCATCCTTCCGGTCCTTGAGGAACTGGGTATTGGTCTTGTTCCCTTTAGCCCTCTCGGTAAGGGATTCCTCACGGGCGCGATCGACGTGAACACGAAATTCGACAGTTCGGATTTCCGTAATACGGTGCCGCGCTTCACCACAGAGAACCGTAAATCCAATGAGGCTCTGCTCGATCTTATCAAGCGTTTCGCCGTGGAGAAAGGCGTAACGCCGGCACAGATCGCTCTGGCGTGGCTTCTGGCCCGCAAACCGTGGATCGTACCGATCCCGGGCACGACCAGACTGGATCGACTGGAGGAAAACATAGGTTCCGTGACTGTCGAACTGTCGGCGGACGACGTCCGGATGATCGAGGATGCTTCGGCCCTTATCAAGATCCAGGGTGCCCGCTACCCGGACTCTCAGGAAAAACTTGTCGAGAAATGAGGGGACGGTGGCGTAATTTTTGCCATAGTATCGCTACTTCTCGATCATCAAGCCAGAAACAGAGTATTCTGCAATGGATAGAGCGGATGTGACCGGGAAAAAGGAACAGATACTCGGTAGTGCGCGGTCAGTCTTCATGGCATGTGGCTATGACGGCACGTCCATGGCCACCCTGGCGCGGGCTGCGGGCGTCTCTGATGTTTAGGTTCTGTTGACAAAAGATCTTCTCAGACTGGCTTGGACGTGATTCAACGCTGGTCTTTACGGAGACCTGTGGA
>NZ_JAJJND010000113.1 GCF_029759835.1 Acetobacter sp. AN02 | reverse complement strand
GCATCTGTCTGTTTCCCTCAAAACCGGGAAAACAGTCTGCACAGGAAGCCGGAAAGTACAACACTCACGGCACACGCTCAGCCCTTAACTGACGACACGCCGTAGTCAGATTCAGACAGCAGCGAAACAGCCGATTGCATCCCAGCGCCTCAGGGCCTCAGCGGTGGCGCACACGCTTCCTGTGCCGGGTGACCGGACGGCGCGTTCCCGCCGGATGCGTATAAAGATAATGACGACGGGATTCGGCCATTAGACAGCGCCCCCGCGCCGTCCGGCTCGCAATGTCATTACAACTGCTCAGCGTCGTTGAATTCCGTCGCGCCTCCTGACGCGGAGTCAGATGGGAATCCCCGCCACAGGCAGACAGCAGGACAGCAGATAACGACAGAATGGCAACGCGCTTCATAATCCTCCTCATATGCACGGACACCCCGGCAGGCAAGAAGAGAGTGAACCGATACTCTCCACGACAGAGATAAAAAAACGGTGTCCCGCGCGCGCTCCCCGATCCGGCAGAAAACGCAGGCCACAGATCAGAGTCCGCAGAATTAAACAAGAAAATAAAAATAAAATATAGTAGTATATGAATATATAAACGAAAAATATAAATAATATAAACATATATTTACTTTAAAAACAAACAAATAAATAAAACTTCACATTTTTTTCACAAAATGATAGTGTAACCCACACGGGCCAGAGTCCCGAAGATACAAACAATCCGGAACTGGAGATATCTTGCTGCTGAATTACGCGGCCCTGTCGCATTTACCCCCCGGCGTCCATCGTCCCCGCTTCGATCCCGCAGCCCTCGGACGGGGAATCGTGCATCTCGGGTGCGGAAATTTCCACAGAGCGCACCAGGCCGTCGCAACACAGGCCGCCATCGGGGAAGAGGGAACGGACGGACTCCGCTGGGGCATCGTCTCCGCCGGAATGCGCAGGCCCGACCTCGCCCGCAAACTGAACAGGCAGGATAATCTCTACACACTCCTGACACGCGAACCCGCCGGAACCGTCACATCCGTCATCGGCGCGATCCGGGAAGCCATCTTCGCAGGAGATGACCCCGCAGGCCTCCCCGCCAGAATAGCCGATCCGGAAACCGCCATCGTCACCCTCACGGTCACAGCCAGCGGATATTACCAGATGGCCGACGGCGGACTCGATCCGGCCGCAGACGACATCATCGCAGACCTCAGAACCGCCCGCCCGCGCACCGCGCTCGGTATCCTCACCCGCGGCCTCGATATCATACACAGGAAAGGCGGAACCCCGCCCGTCATCATCTCCTGCGATAACGTCAGCAATAACGGCGTCACGCTGCGCCAGGCCGTGCTGGATTTCGCCGCTCTCGAAGGCAACGACGCCCTCGCCGCATGGATCGGCCGCAACGTGCAGTTCCCCGATACCATGGTGGACAGGATCGCACCGCCCCTCTCAGACGACGATATCGAAGATGCCAGAAAAAACCTCGGAGGATACCAGGACAAGGTCCCGGTCTCGGCAGAACCCTGGTTCCGCTGGATCATCAGCCGCTTCGACGGCCCGCGCCCGCGCTGGGAAGCCCATCCGGGAACGAAATTCGTCGGGGATGTGGAAGTCTTCGAACGCGCGAAACTCCAGATGCTCAACGGTGCCCACATGCTCCTGGCCTATGCCGGAGGCCTCGCCGGCCTGAACACGGTCGCCGAAGCAGCGGAAGACCCCACCCTGGGGCGGATCACCGCATATTTCATGCGGAACGAGCAGACCGCCGGTGTCGATCTCGCCCCGGAAGATCTCAATGATTACGCACAGCAGCTCATGACACGCTTCCGCAATCCCGGAATCGTACATGACGTGGAACGCATCGGACGCAACGGATCGGCCAAAATGGCTGCACGCATCATCAGACCGATGCGGGAAAATATTGAAGCCGGAAAACCCGTCACCTGCGCCCGGCTCCTCGTGGCCTGCTGGATCCGCTGGTTCGCGCTCCACGAGCAGGAAGCGCTGGAAATCTCACTCACGGACCCCCGGGCCGACACCCTGCGTCAGATCTGCGCGGAAGCACGCGATGACCACAAAGCCCAGGCAGAAGCCTTCCTCGCCATGGAAGAAGTCTTCGGCCCGCCACTGCCGGATCACGAAACACAGGTCGCGGCCATCGCCCGGATCCTGCGCCGCCTGACAGAAGAAGACGTCCCCGCCCTCTTGTCAGAAATCGCAGCGGAACTCTGATCCCCGGACCGGGATCAGGACATCCGCTGCAGCCACTCGCGCACAACGGTCAGATCCGTGACGACGGCCAGAGCCTTCTCACGGATCTCATCCGTCGGTTCCAGAAGATCAGGAATCACAATCACACGAATCCCCGCCGCATGCGCCGCACGCGCCCCGGAATGGGAATCCTCAAGCGCCAGACAGAATTCCGGAGCAACCCCGATTTTCTTCGCAGCCGTAAGATAAGGCTCCGGATCAGGTTTGCCGCGTGTTACGTCATCACGGGTGACAACAGCATCAAACCGCGTCCCCAGACCGACAAGATCAAGATGGTGAACCGCACGATACCGGCTTGAGGACGTCGCAATGGCACGCGGCAGACGCAGATGATCCAGCAGATCAAGCAGCGGCAGAACGCCTTTCTTGAGCACAAGACGCCCCGTATCCACATACTCGCGCAGACGCACTTCCTGACGGGCGAAAAAATCCTCCATCGGAAAATCCGCGCCATACGTCTCCTGAACCAGCGTGCGACACCCGTCTGCCGCCACACCGATCATGCGGCGGCAGAACGACATCGGCATGTCAACGCCAAGATCACGCCCCGCATGAACAAGCGCCTCCATCGCCAGACTCTCACTGTCGAGCAGAAGCCCGTCCATATCAAACACAACCCCCCGCACGGGCGATCCTCCGTCCGGAAGAAGATCGGCGGGTATCCTGGTAACAGACATGATGTCTCCTCATACGATGGTGTGCGGAACAGTCGTGATCCGCACGTATATATCAGAAAATCAGGCAGATTTCCGGGTGATGTCCGGACCCGTCCACGGACCCGTCTCCGGACGGTTCACAGGCGGAGATATAAGCCGGTCCGGCCAGGGTGCCTCCCCGGGTTCGGCAGACACGAGAGCCGTGCGCCCCCTGGGCAGACACTCAGGCATCTCGGCCCGCAGACGCGTCAGCATCCGCTCCCGCAGGGCGCAGCACATGTTCCACATCATCCCCGCATTCACCGTCGCCGCAATCATACGGATATTGATCGAATGCGTATTGATATCCGTCACCTGACAGGCCGTATTGCCACGATCCCCGTCCCAGCCGGGACATTTCTCAATCTCCTCGTCAAAGATGCGGCGGACGGCGGAAATATCCGCATGATAGTCCAGAGCCAGCATGACGGTCCCGACCAGAGACGGCGCACTGTGCGTCCAGTTCTGAAAAGGGTTTTCCAGAAACCAGGAAATCGGAACAATATACCGGCGGCGATCCCATGTCCGCAAAACCACATAGGTCGCGTTGATCTCCTCAACCCAGGCCCAGTCCCCGTTGAGAATCAGCATGTCCTCAATGCGGATCGGCTGCGTGAACGCGATCTGGATACCGGCAATCAGATTGGAAAAAACCGTTCTGGCAGAAAGACCGATCACAAGAGACGCCGCACCGGCGGACGCAAAAAGCGAAACACCATACTGCCGCACGGCCGGAAACATCATCAGGGCCGTCGCCACGACAATCACGCCGAACGTAAATTCACCCAGACGATGCAGAACACGGATCTGCGTCTGGTGCGAACGCGCGGAAATATCCTCGGTTCCCTTAAGACGCGTGATCCGGTCGCGGTATTTATTGACCCCCAGACGAAAGGCCCGGATCAGACCAAACCCGAGCGTCAGAATGAACAGACAGGCAAAAGACCTCGAAAGGGTATAAAGCGTCGCATCCGAATACCCCTGCATCACCGGAAGTGCCGCAATCAGCGCAAGCAGCATCATCAGAACACGGACATGATTCTTCAGGCTGAACGCCACATCCCGGATCAGCGGAATACGCCGCAGACCAGGAAGCAGAGGCAGAATTCCCGTAATCGCCCCGCCTGAAACCAGAGCAATAAACGCCACGACAATAAGGATGATCGTGGAGGCAACAGACGGCGGAAGCCAGGCAATGGTCGTGCTGAGCTCCGTCAGAGTCGATCTGTACCAATGCTCCGCCATACTGTTTCCTTCGGACAGGTAAAAGACAGGATAAGGAATGACAGCGCAGAGCCCGGGGCTCCGGCCGGCCGGGGAAGTGCCGCCATATCCGCACCCGGCGGAACATGTCCCGAAGCAGCAGGATCTTTCACCCGCGAAGCAGAATCGGGACCATACCGCACGCTTTTCCCTCTTCCTCCCGCATATCGGAAAATAAAGAAATATCTTCAGATATACTATGGATATCGGAATAAAACGTCATGAGTGCGATGAAAGTTCACACGGAAAAATATTTTTCAGGTATTGAAAAGTCAACATCTGATAAAATAATTTGTGAAACACAAAATAAAATTAAAAAAATCCTTACATAATAAAGAATTATAATAAATTTTATAAAAAATGAAAAAAATCGTGAAAAATTCTTCACATTCGTGTATGACATGCAGACCATGACTGAAACTTCATACGCGCCACAAACCGCACGGACGGCATCCGTGTCATTTGAAAATACACCGATCGAGGTCTCGCCCAACGCGAAACGGACGCTGCTTCTGTCCGCACTTGTCGCAGCAATATGCGGCGGGCTGTACGGATATGACACAGGAATCATCTCCGGCACGCTCCCCCTGATGGGAGAGGAATTCCACCTCAATGCGGGGATGAAGGAAAGCGTCGCCTCCGCCATCCTCCTCGGTGCCGTATTCGGTGCGTTCGGCGCGGGAAGTCTCTCGGAGCGGTACGGACGCAGAACCACAACCTGCCTTGTCAGCGCCATTTTCGTGCTGGGCGCGCTCGCCTGTAGTATGGCGCCGGATGTCCGGTCACTCATCGGCGCACGCCTGGTCCTCGGCCTCGCCGTGGGCGGCTCCACACAGGTCGTCCCGATGTATATCTCCGAACTGGCCCCGCGCGAACGCCGCGGCACGCTGGTCACGATGTTTAACGTGGCCATCGGCATCGGTATCGTCGTCGCCGCCGTCATCGGCCTGTTCGAACGGACAAACTGGGGATGGAGGCCGATGATCGCCATCGCCGCAGGCCCCGCCGCAATCGTCTTCGTCTCCACCTTCTTCCTGCCCAAAAGCCCGCGCTGGGCCGCAGAAAATGAAGGCGTGAAAAGCGCGATCGCCAGCCTCAGCCGCATCCGGACAACCAGAAAGGCCGTCCGGTGCGAAATGCGCGACATCCACGAAACCACGGAAGGCGTCGATCCCGACAACCGCGGCTGGCGCGGCCTGTTCCAGCCCTGGGTCCGCCCCGCCCTGGTCGCAGCTCTTGGCGTGGCCTTCTTCACCCAGTGCGGCGGCCTGGAAATGATGATCTACTACGCCCCGACCTTCCTGAGCGACGCAGGATTCGGCGCCTCATCCGCCATGCTCGCATCACTCGGCGTCGCCGTCGTCTACTGCGTCATGACATTCCTCGGATGCCTCTTCGTGGACCGCATCGGCCGCCGTCGCCTGATGCTGGTCATGGGACCGGGCGCAGCCCTCGCCCTGATCGGCCTCGGCGTCATGTTCATGACACGCCCCGAACCGGGAAGTCTCGGCTCCTGGCTGATCGTCGCCTTCCTGCTGCTGTTCATGATGTTCAACTCAGGCGGCATCCAGGTCTGCGGATGGCTGCTGGGCGCGGAAATGTTCCCCCTCTCCATGAGAGGCCAGGCCACATCCCTCCACGCCGCAACGCTGTGGGGCGCAGACCTGCTCGTGACAAGTACCGCACTCACCATGGCCGAAGATATCGGCCTCACCTGGACGATGTGGTTCTACGCCTTCGTCAATATCGCATCGATCGCGTTCGTCTTCTTCTTCGTCCCGGAAACCTCCGGAGCCTCGCTGGAAGATATCGAGCACGCCCTGATGGAAAAGCGCTTCCGTCCGACAAAAGGACACACCGCAATCGCCCGCAGCGAAGATCAGGACGAAACTCTGATCCCCGGGTAATCCCCTCATAAAAAGAGTGGCTTTTGGATGAGAATTTTCTCAGCGTGAGGATGAGGAGATTCTGATGAAG
>NZ_JAJJND010000112.1 GCF_029759835.1 Acetobacter sp. AN02 | reverse complement strand
TGATCAGCATCCTGTGAATCACATTTTTAGCCCAATGGGTACCCCGTGAGTCTGATCAAGAAACGGTTGGTATCAGCTACGCGGCGGCGTTTATCCGCTCCAGGAAGAGGAAGCGGATAAACGCCGCCGCGTAGCTGAGGTGGAGCACGAAACCCTCGCTCTGCTCAAAACGCAGAGCGAAAATCAGGATAAGAAACCAGAAATCAACATGGCAAAAACCTGAAATCAGGCCCAAGAACAGTCAGCCAAAGGTTTTTCGATCCCTCCAGATCCTTTGTTTCAAAAATTCGACGTTAACTGTCCGCCGATGACGGCGGCGTCCTTGAAGGTTGTCGTGGCCCCTGGGTGCTGAAGATATTGGAAATCAGCCTGTAAGGTTGTGCCTCGCATGATGTGGGTGCTGTAGAACGCCTCATAGACATTTTCCCAGTGCTGCACCCCGTAAACAGGGCCCCACTGATTGGCCAGATAGGGCAGTCCGAGCGCCAGTGACGATTTCTGCTGAAGGGTCACGGTATGGCTCATGTCCATGTGCTGGAACATAATACCGGCCTGATCGCCGCTTCGATGCCATGGAGTTCCGCTCTCGACGACGCCGATCCATTCGTGGTCGCGCATGGCAACGAGATTGCCCTGCGCATATCCGACGCCACCAATCACAATCAGCCCATCCGTCACGCCCGGTCCGTTGCGGACCAGCATCTGGTCGAACATGAACCAGGCTGAGGTCATCCCGGCTTCATAGCGCCGGTCCAGTCCCGTAGCCTGAAAGGAGTTGCCGTGGATGTCTTCATAAAGGTTCGGATAGCGCGAATTATCGTACCAAGCGCCGATCTTGTAATTGCCGCGCAGTTTGTCTTTGCCGAAAGAGGGCATCCAGCCGATTTCGATCTGCGACGAGACTTTCCCGAGCCCGCTCTGGGCCATGGCCCAGCCCGAAATGCCACCATTGTAGCTGTGAGGAGAGACCGCGAAGACGCCAGCCATGATGTAGGTCTGCTCTGTGGGGCGCAGACGCAGTACGCCACCCAGGTTGCCTGATGGCCAGTCGCGCCCACCGGGAACATATTTTCCGGGAGCGAAGTTACTGCATACCGAAACGTTCATGAAGGAGCAGGCGACGTAATCAAAGGCGAAGAAACTGCCTGTCGGAATATCGCCAAGGGACAGGATGATGCGGTCGTTCAGGAAAGATTTATCCGCATACATCGCGACAAGATGTGCGACGACGTTACCACGTCCACCATAAATCTGTTCTGGATTTGTAACTGAATCACCCAGTGTATGGCTGAAGCTGCGCCCGTGTCCGTTAATCACGAGGAGATGGGTCCACAGTCCCTTGACGCCTGCAAGCTGCTGCCAGTCCACATCCAGTTCGGCCGCCACCTGACCGGCCAGCACGTTGTCTTTTGTGCGGCCGCCGGTGACATTGCCCATGTATTCTTCGTTGAGCGCGACATTGAGATACATGCCGTGCTTTGTCAGCCATGTCTGGGCGCCGCCCCAGTCTCCGAACAGGTGAGGGTTGCCGTACAGCGACGGGACGAGCGGGCCAACCGCGAAGGTGCCCACGCCTTCCATCGCAAAGGCGCGGGCTTTGTATGAGTCAGGTGTCGTAAGGTTATGGGAGGTCTCGCTCTGTGCGAGTGCCTGACGGCCGGGGCCAACGATCCCCAGGACCGCGCACAGGAAAAACCCGGCGAGTTTTTTCCTGTGCAGGAGACGTCGGGTTTTCATTCAGTGCTCTTTGCCTTTGAAGCCTGCAGGAAGGTGGTGACTGTGGACTGGGCGAGATGGGCGTCGGTATCGCCCTCACCGCCGCTCAGACCAAGGGCGCCCACGAGTTCGTTGTTCACCATGATCGGATATCCGCCGCCTGCGGGAAGAGCGTTGGGCAGCGTACTGATCATATAGTTCCCGCTATTGAGGGCATGTTCCATGTCCGCGGTCGGTCGGGCGAAAGACAGGGCTGTCTTGGCCTTGCGGATGGCCAGTTCGATGCTGCCGAGCTGTGTGCCGTCCATTTTCTGGAAGGACACCAGATTCCCGCCTGCATCGACAATGGCAATGGCGACGCAGTTATGACTGGCGGCTGCCAGTTTTTTGGCCTGTTCGATCAGGATATTGGAAGTTGTCAGATTCACTGTCAGATCCTTCGCTGAGGCAAACCCCGTAAGGCCTGTTGCGGCGATGAGAAGACTGAGGATGGCGCCCGTGCTCCGGCGTTTAGACATTGTTTTCAAAAGACCTATCCCTGTTTCAGATCATTGAGAATGGCGTCTGCGGCGCGCAGTGAGAGCGCGGCCATTGTCAAAGTCGAATTCACCGTTCCCGAGGCGGCCATTGTGGCACCTGTTGCAAGAAACAGATTGGCGTGATCGTGGGTTCTGAGCCACTTGTCCACGACGGAATCGCGTGGGTCATGGCCCATGATGGTGCCCCCGGTAATATGATTGTTGGGAGTGAAGTACGGGCTCATCTCGATTTCCGTTCCCCCAAGGGCCTTGGCAATGTCCATGAGACGCTGCCGGGAAATGACGGCCGATTTACGCACATATTCGCCCACATCATAAGTCACTTCGGGGTGTGGAATGCCTAGGGCGTCCTTGTGGTCCTTTGAAAGAACGAGGCGGTTGTTCGGATCGGGCAGGACTTCATGATTGGCATAGATGTCCACGCCATGCGCCGTGCGGCGGCGGATTTCCTCATCCAGCTTCTTGCCCACCAGCCCCATGGACAGGGCCTTCATGCCGGCGCGGGAATTCTGGGCCGTATTGTTGTAACCAATCTGTGTGGCGGCGTATTCCGAACGGAAGTCGCCGTCCCGAAAGTTGGTAATCGAGCTCATCTGGACCGATCCGCCACCAGCCCAGATGGGTTCTGCGGACTGGAAGCTCATGCCGATACCGGGATGGTCCATCATGTTCCGACCGACGAGGTCGGACGAGTTTGCAATGCCGTTAGGATTGCGGTCGTTTGCGGCGAGAAGCAGCAGTTTCGGGGTTTCGATTCCGTTGGCTGCGACGACGAATGTTTTTGCAACGACACGATGGGACTGTTTTTCGGGATCGTAGAAGCGGATGGCGGTGATCTTGTTTTTCGCGTCCGTTTCCATCGCATAGACGACGGCGTTCGGAATGATTTTTGCGCCGAGCTTTTCGGCCTTCAGTGCGGCATAGACGCCATTATACATCGCGCCAATCGGGCAGATTGGCATGCAGTTGTTGTTGCCGCAGCACTGGGGGCGGCCGTCATAGGGCCGGCTGTTGCGGGCCTGTGGAACGGGCGTGTTTGAAAAGCCGAGCTTGCTGACCACCTCGGTAAAGGTGCGGTCTCCATAGCCATAAGGCATGGAGGTCATGGGCCAGGGGTTTTTGCGGGGTGCTGAGGGTATGATTTCTTCATCATTTGGCCCCATGACGCCCATTTCGCACTCGGCCTCATAATAATAGGGTTCGAGTTCATCATAGCTCATGGCGTAGTCGCGTCCGACGCCATAAGTGGAATGCAGTTTGAAATCATTGGGTAGGTAGCGCCAGCTTGATGCGGCCCAGTGCCACGTCGTTCCGCCAACGCCTTTGATGATGCCTTGTTTGTAGGCTGTCTGGTCCGGTCCCTTGACGATCAGGTAATTGTTGTCCGGAAAATAGTTGGTATGTGGCGCCCACGGAACGCTGGGATAAGGCGTTGCGTAATCGTACTGGGATTTATTGTCGGGCGGCATGTTCCGCCAGTTCTCTACGATCTGGGAGCGGTCACGGCGCGGACCGGCATCCAGCAGCAGAACGGAAAGCCCGTTGCGGACGAGTTTATGGGCGAGCAGGGAGCCGCAGATTCCTGCTCCAATGATGACGACATCAGCCGAAAGCGTTTCACCAGACATGATATGATCCTTGAATTCTATTGAGCGACACGCTGTTTGCGACGGCTGACCAGCCACCAGATGCCACCCACCACGATGATGACCCCAAGGACGCCACCGGCCCCGAGCAGGAGCATCACGCCCGGATTTGCGATCTGGGCGAGCGGAACCTGTTTGCCGCCCATGCGGACCTGTTTGACAGCCTCTGCTGAAACGGTAGCCTGTGCGTTACCAAAGTGGCTCAGAACGTAATCTGCGATTGTCGCGATCTGTTCATCCGTCAGCGGCTGAACCAGAGAGCCTGGGCCGAAAGCGGGCATCAGTATTTCGTGATTTTCTGTCGTACGGTCCACGCCATACAGAATGCTGGCGATCAGGTCGTTCGGATTGCGTTGCCCCGTCGTCGTGTTCCCTACGAGAGAAGGATAATATCCATCGGGCGATCCTTTGCCGTTGGATTGATGGCAACTCGCGCAAACCGCTTCATAGAGGGCTGCGCCGTCCGTGGTTTTGGCCAGGGTGCTGTTGTTTCGGCGCGCATTGGCGTCCGCCACGCTGTAGCTGGACGGACGGCCGGAATGTGCGAAATTGGCGACGGTTTCTCCTGCCTCGACCTTGGGCGGAACGGAACGGAGATAGGTCACGATTGCCGAAATATCCGCATCCGGCAGATATTGCAGGCTGTGCTCGACCGCCTCGGCCATTGGTCCTGCAGCACGGGCATGCGCCGTCTGGCCGGTTTTCAGATACTGATAGAGGTCCTGATCGGACCAGCCGCCAATGCCACTTTGGGGATCATTGGTAATATTTGGTGCACGCCAGGAGCCTATGTCCGCACCGGCGAGATAGGCCGACTGGTCCGGCGCGAGGAGAAAATTGCGAGGTGTGTGGCATTCGCCGCAATGGGCCAGTTCATCGACCAGATAACGGCCGCGGTTCCAGTCGTCGTTATGGGTGTGGTCGAAGACATAAGGCTTGCCTTCGATCCGTGCGGCAATTTTCCAGATCCCCAGAGATGCGCGGATGGAAAACGGGAAGGGAAGCTGCGTTTTGGGCGACGGGGCGTCTACGGGCTTCACTTCATTCATGATGTAAGCGTAGAGCGATTTGACGTCTTCATCCGTCAGGCGGTTATAGGCGTCATACGGCATGGCTGGATAAAGCTGGGCTCCATCGGCGCGGATGCCGTGTCTCAGGGCCTGCGAGAACTGCTCGAGAGTATAGTTCCCGATACCGTATGTTTTCGATGGCGTAATATTTGTGGAGTAAATATTTCCCATGGGAGAGGAAATGGCATAACCGCCAGCCAGAAACTGACCGTCGCGTCCGTTTGTATGACAGGCCGCACAGTCCGCTGCGATCGCGATATAGTGACCGCGACTGATGGAAAGACGATGGGCTGAGGCGGGTGTCGGCTCTGTCGGTTGTGCTAGGGCGGACGTTCCGGCGAGAAGGAAGACAGTCGTCAGGGCCGTGCCGGACAGGGGACGAAAATATCGCATGATCACTGAGATAATTCCCTTAGAATTCCGGCATGACAGCGACGGAAGCGGGCTCTGCAACCCAGTAATTCGGCCCGTTATGGGCATAGGTCGGGATGACGACGACATCGCTGGATGTCTGGTACATCAGCGCTTTTTCGAAGGCGTAAACCTTGGCATTCGTCCCGCTTTCAATGACGCCTGAGTACCAGCCGCGGATAATCTGGAGGAGCGTGGCGTGCAGAGGGTCACCGGTGAGGGCTGCCTCCAGCGCTTCGACATCCGGATATCCGTTTTTGGCGATGCGCTCGCGAAGAGCGGCGACCTGAGCGGGGAAATCGTGTTTCTGCGCCTCGAAAGCCAGAAAAAGGGCAGATCCAATGCCGAGATCCAAGTTTTTATGACCAGTTGCAAAGGCGGAAAGCTGCATGAAATCGGAAATGCCATCACGATTTGAAGACACTATTTCTTGAGCAGAACCTTTTTTGCCGTCGCCTATGGCGACGGCTGTCAGGCAGGCTCCGGAAAGGGCCAGAAGCCGCCTGCGCGAAAGCATGGCCGAAACCGGATTGGGATCAGATAATGTGTCCAATGGCGCTCTCCTTGAGGAATATCGTGATGTGCGATGCGCTTTGATGTGCCCCCCTTTTTTGTATCCACTCAAAAGGAAAGTTCCTGTTTTTTATGGCTTGGGGTTGATGGGATGACAAGGGTCTCGGGGACATGCCCCCGAGACAGAGGTGGTCCCCATTTTTTTGGACACATGGAGGGTTCGAAAAACTCTCTGGTTTTGAGGCTTCCTTTGTGATTCCATTTCTCCCGAGTTGATTGGGGTATGGATCATGAAGCAGTCTGGTTTCTTTGACGTTGAAGAGCGGCTTGCCCGGTTGAGCGGGCTTGGCGATCAGCTCGAAGCGTTTTCCCG
>NZ_JAJJND010000111.1 GCF_029759835.1 Acetobacter sp. AN02 | reverse complement strand
GTCCGTAAAAGTGCCTGTTCCGTCTCCTTCTTCCATCCATACAATATGGGAAGTATTTCAAGATCTAACAGGCCCTACTTGCTTGCAAGTATTAGTCGGTCACTAAGTCTTCCAGGGTAGGTATCTGATAGAATGAACGAGCAGAGAGGAAATCTGCCATGTCATTCCAGTTTGCACATATAGAAAGCTATTCAAGAAAGCCCAACAAAAGAGGCGTTAACGTCCGATATATTATTGCTGAAGCAAAGCGAGAAGCTGGTTCTTGTGAGCATGTAGAGAACCCGGAAGCTCCCTCGTTAGTCTATGGGATAACGTTGGACGAGCTTGAGGCTCTTCATGATGAGATGGCTAACAGGGCCACGATGACGAACAGCAAAGGACAATCGAGAAAGATAAGGCAGGACCAGAGGACGTTGATGACTGTGGTGCTATCGCATCCAGGTGATGACGCTGTTCCAACGCATTTTGATGATGGCACTCCGCAAGCTGTCGCTTCGGTTGAAGAGTGGCGAGAGCGTTCGATTCAGTGGCTTCGAGCAAAGTATGGCGATGATTTAAAGACAGTTATCGAGCATACGGATGAAGGTCATCCGCATCTACATGCTTATATATTGCCATCAGGTCCGCAGATGTTGGCTCGTGATTACCACCCTGGAGAACAGGCCAAGGCTGAAAGCATGGCAGGGGATAAAAGCATCGAGGCAAACCGTGAAGGCGATAAAGCTTATCGTTCCGCGATGCGTGAATGGCAAAACGATTACTATAGAGAGGTTGGCCAGCCTTGTGGGTTGGCTCGAATTGGCCCAGGTCGTCGCAGGTTATCGAGAGCAGAGTGGCAAGCTGAACAACAGAGTCAGCAGACTGTTCGCGTTGCACTTGAGCAATCGCAAGAGATAACAAGCCAAGCGAAGCAAGTTGAAGAATCTGCAAAACATGAAGCGAAGCAAATTATTGGCGATGCTGAGAAAAAAGCAGAGCAGGTTCAGGCTTTAGCGAATGAAATTTTGCGAGAAGCGGAAGAGCAGAAGACGCAAATTCATGAAGATGCACGAAAAGAAGGTTTGCGAGATGGTGCGTCTGATTTTGCGAGTTCTGATTTGATAACTCGCGTTGTGTTGGGTGCGAGTATGAAAGCTTTAAATCTTCGAGAAGAAGGAAAGAGAGAAGGAATATCGCAAACAGCAAAAAAAGCAAAAGAAACGATTAAGAAATGGGAGAAGAATGACAAGCAACAAAAAGAGAAGATTAAGAAGATAATAGAAGAGCGAGACAATCTTAAAGAGTCTTTAAAAGAGTATATGAATAAATCGTATGATAACGATAAGCCTTTTCGTGATTTACAAAGGAAGAATGAACAGCTTGAAACTTATCTCGGTGCTGTTTTTGAATCTCTTGAGATGCACGGAATCAATCCGTGCCCATTTATTAAAGTGGTTTATACATTTGATGATTTGATACGTGATTGCGATAGGATTGCGAAGGAGTGGCTTGAATCTTATCGAGCTAATTGGGGTATAGAGGAAAATCAGGTATCAAAAAACAACTACCAGCCATAATATCAAATATAACTATATAAAATAGTAGTATTTGTAGCCTAGAGCGAAGCCCCCAAGGGTCTGGGGGCAAGCAGGGGGGGTTCGTCCCTCATGCCAGAGGCTGTTTGTGTTGATGCGATGCAAAACCAAACTTCTCGCTTCCTGAGCAAGGCAGATGTCCCAGCGCAATACGATTGCAACACAGAGCGAGCGCAGAGCGGGAGCCACGTAGTGAGGCCGAAGGCCATCTGTGTATATATAAACCTTTTGTTATGTATGGTTTTATTGTTGACTTTCTGACATTTTTAAAAACTTGGAATCTCTAAAAATCTAAGAATCGTCTAACACCAAACAGGCTGGTGTTGGTTTTTGGTGTTGGTTTTTGGTGTTGGATTGGTGTTGGCGAAAACATTGTTGACAATCATAATTTTTCATGCAGAAAACGAGGGTTTCCGCGATTCGGATTGACAAAAACGTATATACATCATAGTCTTAGGATTGGTTATTGGCGGAGAGGGTGTCCGCCGATCTGGGGCGTCACGGAAAAGCAGATCAGCGCAATAACCCTTGTTTTTCGTGGCTTTACAGAAATTTATGCCCTCCTGAAGAAGCAGATAGACGCATTGAAACCCATCCCGTAAGGTGGGACGGAAGATGGGACTGAAAAGCCATGAGCAAGCTTCCGCCGAACCAGATGAATGCCCGCAAGGTCGCCTCCCTCAAAGACGGGGTTCACGGCGATGGCGGAAATCTATGGATTACCGTCCGGGGCGACACCCGGGCCTGGACCTTTCGCTATAAAAGCCCAAAGACCGGCAAAAGACGGGAGATGGGACTCGGTCCCGCCCGGGATATTTCTCTGGCCGATGCCCGGCTCAAGGCGGCCGAGAACCGGTGCCTGCTTCTGGAAGGGCTCGACCCGCTGGAAGAAAAAGCCCGGCAGAAGGGACCTGACGTTCAGGAGCGTACCTTCGCGCAGGTTGCCGAGCAGTACATCACCGAACAGGCGCCGGGCTGGAAAGATCCGCGCTCGGCGCCCATGTGGCGCAGCTCTCTGGAGCGGCACGTCTATCCCGTCCTCGGTCAGAAACCGATTGGCAGCGTCCAGACAGAGGACGTGCTCGCCGTCCTGCGACCGATCTGGGAGAGCACGACCGAAACCGCAACACGGCTGCGTGGACGGATAGAGCGTATTTTGGACTACGCGCAGAGCCATCACTGGCGCGAGGGGGAGAACCCGGCCCGCTGGCGGGGGCACCTGGCCAACATTCTTCCCAAACCCACAGCAGTCACGAAGGTGGTGCACCATGCCGCCTTGCCCTATCGCGACCTCCCGCCGGTCTACAGCCGGCTCAGCGCCGAGCATGGTGTGGGAGCTCTGGCCGCACGGTTCGTCTGCCTGACCGCCACCCGGTCTGGCGAGGTCCGCAAGGCCCTGTGGTCGGAGATCGATCTGAAGAAAAAGATCTGGACCATCCCGGCCGAGCGGATGAAGGCCGGGCGGGAGCATCGTGTGCCCCTGACGGGCGGGGCGATGGCTTTGCTGTATAAAGTCCAGACTCTGAGATCCAGTTCCGGTGAGGACAGTTTCGTGTTTCCCGGTGGCCGGGTCGGATCACCGCTGAGCGATGTCGCAGTCTCGAAGGCCCTCCATCAGGCCGCAGGCACGAAGGATGTGACGATCCATGGTTTGCGTTCCAGCTTCCGGGATTGGGCGGCCGAGGAAACCGACTTCCCGAGGGAGGTCGCCGAAATGGCTTTGGCCCATGCCATCGGTGACAAGGTCGAGGCCGCCTATCGCCGCGGGGATCTCTTCAACAGGCGTTCCGAGATGATGTTTGCCTGGGAACGCTTCTGTGCCGGGCAATCCACGGAGGCAGCTCCGGTGCCTTCGCGTCCCAATCCTGACAGCGCCCCGCTCTTCACCTGGAAAGACTCTGACATCGGGGATCCAGACGCCTGAACGGCCCGTCAGAAGCCCAATGACGCGTCACGGATTGCGTCGTACCGGTCCGCACAATCTCAGTGACGCGTCATCAATGCGCTATGTCGCCATTCCATGAGCAGCTCAAAAGCATGGCACTGCGCCATAAAATCGGGCTGCCAGATCGCCTAAGATGGCACGATACTGGGTTTTTGCTGCAAAGCAGCAAAAACCCTTTCAAAACAGTGCCTTAAAACCGTTTCATTTTCGTGCGCTGCCGTGGGCGTCCGCATCACGCTGTGACGCGTCATCCGGACCTGCACGCGCCCCCGTTCCGGGGTCGCGCCGCCCTTGGGGCGGCGGTGCAGAACTCAACCTCTCTTCCTCTCTCTCATGACGGAAAATGATCAGAGCGGTTCTGTCGTTTTTTTTGGCTTCGCAAGGGAGGACCGGGCTGGTCCTCACCCCAGAGGGCTCACGCGGGGCGTGAGCTGGAATGGTCGCCGTGCGACCAGAGCGAGGGTTTTCTCTCTGGGGCTCTCTTCTCTTTCTGGAGCCTTTCGCAATGACCAGATTAGTCACCGAACTCGACACGCTTTTCGACGCCCACGCCGTGCTTGCGGGCGTCGTTCTTCCCACCCTGCGCGATGTGATCGCACAGCCCGGAGCCTTCACCAGCGACACGCGGCTTGAGGGCACGCTGATCGTTCTGGCGCAGACAGTCCGCTCACTGAACAGAGCGCTGACGGAGAACGCAGGAGACCGGACATGACGTCCTTCCTGTGCACGGACCTGGCTGTCCGCCTGATGGGTCTTGTCTCCTCCCGCGATCGCCCCGACGCTCCGCTCCGGCCGACCGGGACTGCCGTCTGTCTGTACGATCTTGTTCTGTCCCGGGCCGAACCCTTTGCCGTGGCTGAACGGTTGGGCCTGTGGTTTCCCTGTCAGGAGGCCGATCAGGATCCGGCACACAGACAGGCTCTGCGGGACCAGATCCTGCAGCAGCCCATGCCGTCCCCAGCCGGTGCAGCGGAGCACACTGAAGATGGCGCTTTTCTCTCTCCTGGCCTGCTTCCAGATATCGTTCTGCTTATCGGGGAACGAGAGATGACCTGGCTCGGGCCCTGCTCAACGAAAACAGCGCAGGTCATGACCCTTGCCGATCTGATGCATCAGCTTGCGCCAGAGCTGGTGGAAACCGGGAACACGACCGAAGCCCTTCTGGACCGGTTTGCAGCGGAAGACCGGTCAGGCGTTCATCCGGCTTCCGATCTCGTCCGCATTCATGCCGCGGCCCGACTGATCGAAACCCTCTGGACCGGACAGGTGCCTGGGAGCGGCCTCAAGTATCGCCCGTAACACCTGACACCGACAGGCCGGACAACTCCGGCCTCTCATTTTCTCCCCACAAAAATCTGGAGGCTTCATGCTTCTTACAAAAACCCCGGTCGCTGCGGCGACCGTGTCCCGTCACGCGCGCTCTTTCTTCGAGCCCACGGATGATGATCTCGATCTGTATCGCGACATCAGCGTCAGACTGAAGGCGCAACCGCCCTCAAGCCTGTTCCGCTACCTTCAACCGGCGGGGCGGCATCTCATGCGCCTTGGTGATGAAGGACCCGGCGTCTGGGCCGGTCTCCTGCGCAGGGTCGAGCAGCGCTGGCCCGGTCTGCCCAGCCAGGGCTCTGTTGCGTCTGATGGAACCCGGCTGAATTCCGTCCCGGAGCGGATTGCCTATGAGGCGATCAAACCCATTGTTCCGCGGGATGTTGCGCTGGATCTGGAAATCGCCCTCGACCCGTTGCAGCAGCAGCGGTTCTATTCCGATTTCGCCATCCGTTACGGCTCCCGTGTGATCCATATCGAGATCGTGGGCGCCTGCGGTGCAGACCGCGTGACACGCAATGACTGGGAAGCGCATCTGCTGGCCCAGTTTGACCGGCGGCTGGAGGTGTACCGGCAGCAGCGCCTTACGCCCGAGATCTGGTATCTCAACGATCTGCTTGAGCCAGCGCAGTTACAGAAGCGTTTCCTTGCCCTGGTAGCGCAGCTGCGCTTGGGAGGCAGATCATGACCCCTGGTCCGATCCGGCTGCCGCGTTGGCCCATCACGCGCCTGAAACTGCTCGATATCACGCCGGATC
Organism: Acetobacter sp. AN02; assembly: GCF_029759835.1. Taxonomy (GTDB): domain Bacteria; phylum Pseudomonadota; class Alphaproteobacteria; order Acetobacterales; family Acetobacteraceae; genus Acetobacter. The sequence goes on along the minus strand of NZ_JAJJND010000111.1, from coordinate 676 downwards.
AGAAAGGAGCGCCCTATGCGGGCGCTCCCGTCACGCTGCTGCAAAGGGACGGCTTTGTCGAAGGGCGCAGCCTCCTCTGGCTCAGCGCCCCCCGGCGTTCCTCGGGTCATCTGGAGGAAAGCCTCGATGAGCATGGTCAGCCTGCCCTGACCATCAGCGACCCCCTGTTCCGGGCCGTGATGCCGGTGGATGCCCCGCGACCCTTTATTCTGGCGGGATTTCACATGTCGTTCCTGCGCCGTGTGATGGGCGGACCGCAGGATCGGCCACCGTATGATCTCTGCCTGTACCGGCTCGCACGACAGCGGGCGTCCTGGTTGCGGCCGTGCGGGTTGCAGGAATCCGTCCTCGAACTGCGGACAGACCTGATGACAGAACTGACGCAGGACAGCCCTTTTCTGCGTTTGAACTGCGCAACTGCTCTGCTTGAAACACTTCTTGAGTGGGAGCCGCTGACCCGGCTGCTGGTGCTGTCAGGCAATGTCGTCTCTCCACCGCCTGGCGACGAGGAACCCTTCGGTCAGGCCGCAGAGTGGACTTGTCTGCCTCAAGGCCCTGCCATGCTGGAAGGCTGAGTGACCAGCGGATGCGTCGACGGTGACTTATACCAACCGTTTCTTGATCAGACTCACGGGGTACCCATTGGGCTAAAAATGTGATTCACAGGATGCTGATC
>NZ_JAJJND010000110.1 GCF_029759835.1 Acetobacter sp. AN02 | reverse complement strand
ATACCAGCGTAAACGCTTTTCCATCTCGGGCGCATAGCGCTGAACCCAGCGGTAAATCGTTGAATGATCAGCGCCTGTGCCCCGCTCGGCCAACATGGTTTCAAGGTCGCGATAGCTGATCCCATAGTGGCAATACCAGCGCACTGCCCCAAGGATCACTTCACCACGAAAATGACGAACCTTGAAATCATTCATGACAACCGCTCCGCGACAAAACCAAAGTAGTTTCAGCCAAGGAAAACAACTTTGCAACAGAGCCTGCTAAAGAACAGCATGGATTTTGAGGCCAAGTGCATCAACCTCTGGCTTGTTTTTCTGAAGATTGGTTCTCCAAATATGTTGATAATCCGGCTGGATCGAAAGGCCACGGAAAACGTGAATATTGTAAGTCGCTTCAAATGTCATGACGTGACTCTGCGGATAATCTGCATTCCCTGGCAGAGAAAGGCCTTGTCGATACCGGATCCATTGCGATGTGACCAATTGCGGGCTGGCAAATGTTTCAGACCATTCCACGCCCATTGTATCTTGTGAGCGGCTAGGAATGACTCCTCTGTCCACAAATCCGGCATAGACCTGATATGTATAAGGGCTGTTGTTCCCCTGACTTTTCGTGAAACCCGCGATTGCATAAAGGCCATGAAGGGGCCCATTGCCATTACGGATTAGCATTTGGTCTGCCTGAAGCCAAATTTGCGTTTTTCCGTTAGTCCAGCGATAGGGCTGGCCGGTTCTCGCAGCAGGTTGTAAAGACGTGTCATAATAGACGTCTCTGTAATTCGAAGAATCATAAGCAACACCAAATTTGTAATGGCCCACCAGATTATTTTTTCCAAAGTATAGAATAAGGCCAATTTCAACCGGAATATAGACACCGGTATAAAGCTTGGTATCCATTCTAAATCCGGTACGGTCGTATCTATTTGTATTCAGATATGGATTGACACCATACAAGCCAGCCTGAGCGTAAACTCCATGTAATGGCCAGTATCGTACTCTCGTGCCCCATGTGGATCCTGGGTACGTCGCATAGCCTGCCGCACCACGGGTGAGGGATTTTGGAATACCGCAGTTCGATTTGTTCATAAACGTGCAGAACAAAGGAGAATTGGCAAAATCGATATTGACAGGCATTTTGCCTAGAGCAATCTGAATGCGGTTTTTGTAAAGGTCCTGCGTTCCGTAAACATACACTAAATGCACGCCAACATTACCGCCCCCACCGTAGATTTCTTGGAAGCCATTCAGGGATCGTTCCCCCATATCAGATGCTAAATTATGGCCTGCACGGTTAACGAAGACGGCATGTGTCTTGAAACCTTTCCATCCGATTAGCCTCTCCCAGTCCAGATCGAGTTCAACTCCAATCTGGTGGGCATACCCTGCATCACCGCCATGCCCGGCATTCAAGGCGATGGCACTTTCGCTCGTGTAATCCACGACAATCCCTATCCCCTTTTTATTGAGGCGTTTAACCAGTTTGCCCCAGGGGTTGACCATGTTTTCCACTGGTGGCGTAAAAGGCGTATTGGCGTAAGATGTTGGAGTATCCAGAGCGAAAAGAGGGGCAGTTTCGGAGATCGGCCCACGATACTGAGCGTGGGCGGATTGGGTGCATAGCCACCCGGCCGAGAGAACACCAAGGGCAATGAGCCTTCGGCGAAAAAATAGGGAATACATTATGGTATTACCTCGGAGCGAAACATTGTTCTGGACGAAACAACGCCTCTGCTTGACCCACGCAGAGTTATTGCACTGGCGTTAGGAGAGGTGCACCAGCAAAATGTGCGGCCAGATTGGCAATAACCAGACGCCCCATCTGGAGGCGTGTTTCCACAGTAGCGCTGGCGCGGTGAGGCTGGAGAACAACGTTTTTCATCGTGAGAAGGGCCTCTGGAACCGTCGGCTCACTTTCGAAAACGTCCAGAGCAGCCTTCCCGAGCTTTCCTTGCTCGAGCAGTTCTACCAAGGCGTGTTCATCTACAACGCTGCCTCTGGAAATATTTACGAGCAAACCGTACGGACCAAGGGCTTCCATGACATCACGGCTGATGAGATGCCGGGACTGTGCACCGCCAGAAGCTGAGACAACCAGAATATCGCTCTGTTCAGCGAGTGCTCGCAGGTCAGGAACAAAAGGCGCTTCTGGCAATGACAGATCATGGCGGGAGTAATAGGAAACAGGCATATCAAAGCCACGCGCACGCTTGGCAATAGCCTGCCCGACCTGTCCCATGCCGACAATTCCGAGTTTCTGTCCCGTCACTTTACGAGCCAAGGGAAGTTGACCGACACCCCATTGATGATCCCGAACGAACTGATCTCCCGGAACCAGATCACGCATTGCCGCCAGCATCAGTGCCATGGCGAGATCCGCGACATCATCCGTCAAAACATTCAAGGTTGTAGTTACGCCAATATTACGTCGTGCTGCTTCTTTCAGGTCAACGGCATCCGTTCCGACACCATTGATAGCAATGACTTCAAGGTTCGAAAGGCTCTGCATTAGCTGGTTTGGCACTCCAGTTCCGCCGCCTGTTGCAATCCCGTGAATACGCGCGGCAACATCTGGCGGAATAATCGAACCATCGTAACGATGCACAATATATGTGGCATCAAGAATAGCTTCGATTTCAGGCATCATGGGTTCAACAAGAAGTATTTCCGTCTTCATGACCGAAAAAACCTTTTCATCATTCTATTTCAAGGAAGTGTGACGGTAACAGGCGTTAATGGGCCAATCTGGACTTCAGCGATCGTGCCTGCGGAAACAAATTCAGTTCCCGTCATGGACCCTGTCGTGACGATCGTCCCTGTCTGTATGGGGAAACCCCTTTTGGCAGCATGGTTGGCAAGCCAGACAAGAAGTCGCATCGGATCACCGGCGGAATTTCCTCCAGTATGATCAATGAGTGTTTTACCGTTCAAAGTGAGACGGACCCGTTCATCAACCGGCACAAGGCGTTGCCAGTCATCTAGGGGCGCTCCGTAAATAAGAGCGCCATGGTTTCCCTGATCCGCCAGATGAACCAAACCGGACTGGGATCCGGGTGTGCAAAAGCGCGTGTCGAAAATCTCGATTGCGGCGTGTACACTTACAATGGATTTGCGAATATCCTCCTCTGTCCACGGCTTGGAGCGCATGGGCAGAGATGAGCCAAAAACATAGGCGATTTCTGCTTCAACACCGTAGAGGCGACAGAAATCCACTGGAAGTTTGGTATCTCCCGAAAAAATTGTCTTTTGATGTAGTGGAGCACAAAAAGGTTCGCTGTCTGGGGTTGGAGCGCCAACCTTCCACCCTTGGATCGATCCAAAAGATGACATTAAGGCATGCGCTACCCGATCCTGTATTGCGTAAGCCTCTTCTGTATTTTGGGGAGTAGAAGATGCTGGGATCTGTTGCAGGCAATGACCCGTTTTGCGCGCGTCCAGAAGGAGGTCTGCATACTGTTTCAAAGCGTCCGATAACGGCGAATATACATCAGATGTCATGTTAAACCTCAGGCATGAATTGATCATGATCCGTCTGCGGATGCGTGTGCATGTCAGGCGGTAGTCAGAAGTGCCCTAAAAAATTCTAGAGCGAGGAAGCAGACTTTTTAGAACACGTCGTTGTGAGACATCAGATCTCTTCCCTTGGTCTCAGGGATAAAAAAAGTTGCCAGAACCGCAAGTCCGGCCAGAAAAATCACGTAGGTTGCCAATGGTATCCATGCGAACTTGCCACTCGAGACGCCTCCGATGTTGAACCGGGCAAACATCGTGATCAGAAACTGTCCGACCATGGGAGATACACCTCCTGCAATCACGGAGGAAAATTCACGCGTGAACGATACGGCTGTATAACGGTGTCGGACCCCGAACATTTCAGGCAGGAAAGCCCCTTGTGTACCGAACATTCCCCAAGTTGCGACGCCAAGAGCCAGAGACAATGCAATCAATGAAAGAACTGGATTTCCCTGACTAAAAATGTACCAGACCGGAATAGCGGTCACAGCCTGCAGGATGGCAAATGCACGATACACCCGGACGCGGCCGTAGCGATCACTCAGCCATCCGGCTCCCGGAATTGTAACAGCACCAACAAACGCGGCTCCAATCAGGGCGAGGGTTCCCCATTGGCTGCTCATCCCAACGGTATGCACGAGGTAACTGATCGACAGCACCTGATAGATGGATGAACCACCGTTTTCGGCCATGCGCAAACCAAGTCCAGCCGTGATGGGGCGCCATGAAGTGGTCAGAACTTCGCGGATTGGCATGACTTCTTCATGCTCTTCCTCTTCCTTCAACTTTGCAAAAGCTGGAGATTCCTTCAGTCTCAGCCGCATGTAGAGGGCGATGACGAGAAGAAACGCACTCCCTAGAAATGGTACGCGCCATATCCAGGTCTCTGCAATATTCGGTACGCCCGTGAGCATGCCAAAATAGATCAGTCCCGCTGCAACCGTTCCCATCTGAATCCCGAGGAAGGGGAGGGCGGCAAAGTATCCGCGACGTTCTTTCGGTGCAGACTCCGTCATCATGACCGCTGCGCCAGCCTGCTCGGCACCCGCACCAAACCCCTGCAGAATACGCATGAAAACTAGCAGAAGAGGGGCTGCAATGCCGATTGTGGCATAAGATGGAATAAGTCCAATGGCTGCACTCGCCAGTCCCATGAGTGTTACGGTCAGAAGCAGGACTTTTTTGCGGCCATGACGGTCTCCCAGTCGACCAAAGAAAATACCGCCAATCGGCCGAACTGCAAATCCGATGAAATAGGTCGCAAAGCTTGCAACCAACCCCATGCCAGGAATGGTGCTTGGGAAGAAAAGCGGCCCAAATACCAGCGCTGATGCGAGACTGTAGAGCGCAAAGTCGTAATACTCCATGGCGCTCCCAACAGAGCATGTCCATGCAGCACGACGTAGTTCCTCGGGCGTCATTTCAGGACGCTGTGACAATGCTTCAGTCATAGTCAGAGACCGCTCCTGATCAAGGGGAAGGGACGTCGTCATCGTCGTTGCGCTCATGATGGGATGACCTTTATCTCCTGTCCTGTACGGACGGATTCCTTGAGGGCCAGTGCAATCCTGAGAGAAGCCACCCCATCCTCGCCTGTTGCGGCAGGTGTTCCTTTGCCATTGATGGCACCGAGGAAACGGGCGACACTGTAGCGGTAAAGATTATGATGAGTGAGGGATATTGGTTGTTCTCCCTCTGCATCTCGTAAAGCAAGACTTCCTACTGACTTCTGGGACATGCAATCTCGCGCGATCAAAGCCGCCTTGTCTCCGTAAATCTCTACGCCTCCAGGTGCATATGGAACAGCGTAAGACCCGTGAATCTGTACGAGAACATCTCCAGGGAAGCGCATAACCGCCATCAGACCATCTTCAATTCCCGGGACGCTTTTGCGACCGCTCTGCGTCATGGCAAACACAGACAACGGTTCAGTCCCCAGTAAAAAGCGTAAAGTATCGATGTCGTGAATAGTACTATCGAGGATGAGTCCACCCCCTGCATCGTTCAAGCGCCATCCATCCACTGACTTGGCAAGACAATTGGCGTGGAAAACCCGAACGGTATTCAGGTTCCCGATTGTTCCCGCACGCAATTGTTCTCTAAGAGCAATATGCACGGCGGAGCAGCGTAAATGATGGTTGGTGCCGAGAACCACACCTCTCTCATGGCAGACACTAACAATGTCTTCAGCGTCGTCCAGCGATAAAGCGAGTGGCTTTTCGCACAGAACGTGCTTCCCGGCACGCGCGGCAGCAAGAGCCTGTTCTTTATGAAACTCGTTTCGAGAACTGATATATACCGCCTGAATTTCCGAATCTTGCAGAATATCATCAAGCAGCGTTGTATTGCGTGGAATACCATTGGCTTGAGCGTAAGCTTTTCCTCTTTCAGCATTTTGACTGAATACTGTGCAAATTATACCTTCCTGCTGCGAGCGAATGGCGTCGATCATCCACTCGTGCGCCACGTTACTAGCCCCAATCAGAGCCCATTTCACGGGTGTTGTCATAAGCCCTCCTTGAGTTTTATCTCTGATGACGAAACAGAACTTGCAATTAGATCGATCTAAAAGACCGCAGTTCGTACAAGGAATGCTAATTTTGAAAAAAAGTCACATAAATAACGTTAGATAAACGTCACTCTTGTGTGATTGTATGATTTTTCATCACGTTTTCTGTGATCGTATCGTCGTTTAGGTGAGTAAAGATGGCTCTGTTGCAAAGTTGTTTTCCTTGGCTGAAACTACTTTGGTTTTGTCGTGGAGCGGTTGTCATGAATGATTT
>NZ_JAJJND010000011.1 GCF_029759835.1 Acetobacter sp. AN02 | reverse complement strand
GTTCACACCCGCCCAGAAACTAAAAACAGCTGCCTGAATTCTCATTCAACGCCCCATTAAAAATGGGGAGATTACCCTACGATCTGACCGGCCTCCCGGGCATCGAGATCCCGGTAAAGCAGCGCCATAGGCCCCTGGAAATCATGAAAGGAAAAAACCACCAGACCGGCCAGCACACTGACAGCAACAGCAACCAGGGCAGCAAGACGCGGCAGTCCGAGGGACCGGAGGCTCTCAGCCATATTTCTCATACGATCTGAGCCTCCCGGCCGGGAACCGGATAATCACGCATTTTTCTAAAGTTCTTCCTGTAAAATCACCAGAGGAGGCACTTCTGCAGCCCGCCTCAGACTAATCCGATGACATTACCAGGCAGTTAAAAATGCGGGTGTCCCGCAAGGAAGATACGCTTCACAGAGAAAGCGGATCTCTCAGGTCGTGATAAGGCAGTTTCCCGATGCTGAAAAAACGGGAATACGCCGGATCACGCGCGAAAAACCGGCTCTCCGCCCATTTTTCCCGCATATACTGCGATTCTCCGAAAAACCGCGCCTCATGCATCTGCTGATCGTCGCTGCCCCGCGACAGGCTCTCATGATGCGTCGCAACAAACTCGTTGCACTGAATGATCTTCCAGTCCGCACTCCTCAGCTTCAGGCACAGATCGACATCATTATAGGCAACCCGCAGATTCTCCTCATCAAACCCGCCAACAGCCCGGAACGCCTCCGCACGGACCAGCATGCCTGCACCCGTCACAGCCGTCACCTCATGCGTCAGAATCGCATGACCGACATAGCCGCTCTGGTCCCCCGGCAGACCCTTATGAACATGAACCGCAATCGCCTCCGGACCGACCGCAACCCCCACATGCTGAACCCTGCCGTTGGGATAGAGATATTTCCCGCCCACAGCCGCCACCCTGTCACCGGCCTCCGCCTCCGACACGATCCGGCTGAGCCAGCTCTCATCCTCCACGAACAGATCATTATTCATAAAGAAGAAATAATCAGCGTCACTCTGCTCCGCAGCCCGGTTGTTCAGCCTTGAGAAATTGAACTCCTCCTCCGCACGCAGAACGCGCACGCGAGAATCCCTGCACGCAGACCGGAGCATGCTCTGCGTCGACGGCTCAACAGACCAGTTATCGACAAGGATAACCTCAAAATCCGGATAGTCCGTCAGGGTCAGCAGACGCCGCAGGCACTCCTGCGTCACCTCCGGCTGATCCCTGAACGGAATGATGACAGACACCTTCGGCTGACGCGTCCGGAGCCAGCGCACGGAATACAGCGTCATTCCCAGAACAGATCCGATCTCCGCAGGCTTCTTCCGCCGTTTCAGATGGTCCCTGACACAACTGACACCCGCCTCGACCGCATACTCCTTGTTCTCAATCGTCACGGCCGTCGAGTTCGGAGTCTTACGCCAGTGATAGAGAATTTCCGGAACGTGCAGAATCCCGGAAGCCGGAACGATCTCCGTCAGACGCAGCAGAAGATCATGATCCTGAGCCCCGTCATACTTCGTCCGCAGCTCACCGGCCTGCGCAAGCGTATCCGTCCGCACCATGGTCAGATGACAGACGTAATTGCACCCGAGAAGATAGCGATAGTCAAAATCAGGCTTCAGATTGGGCTCGGAAAAAATCCCGTCCGCATCAATCTTGTCCTCATCCGAATAAAGAACCCGGGCAGACGTCCCCTCAGCATGCTGAAGCATCGTCTCGATCGCCACATCCACCAGGAGATCGTCATGATCGAAAAAAGCAACCCAGTCGCCCCGGACCTCTTTCAGACCCGCATTCGTGGCACCGGAAATTCCTTTATTCCGACGCAGCGTAACAGCCCGTATCCGCCTGTCCGCCCTGCAATACTCAGAAATTTTTTCGGAAACCTCAGGTGATTTCGCACCGTCATCAACAATGATCAGCTCCCAGTTCTGCCATGTCTGTGCAAGAACCGACTCCACCGCCGCAACGAAATCCGACATCAGCGGCCTGTAAACCGGACATATAATGCTCACAAGCGGCGCTTTCCGGCGCCGTCCCGCCGCAGATGCCCGAAGCTCCCTGCGCTCTGCCACACGCACCCTGAGCTGCGCATAATACGCCCGCGCCCAGCGGTCATACCCGCCGAGATCATAACCCCTGGGACGCAGCAGCGAGTTCATCTGCGTCCTGAGCGTGGCAATTTCCCTGTAAAGCGCGTCCACCGTCTCCGAAAGCTGAACCAGAGCCTCTTCCGTCCGGTCATCGAGCATCGACACCGTCAGCGGACTGCCCTCCAGATCACGCCCCTCCGGCAGAACGGTCACACGAAGCTCCACCTCCCCGCTCCGCCGCAGATGACGCGGAATCGTCGCCTCGAACCCGCATTCCGGATCCCCGCCGACAACCCCCGCAACATCCCCGCGATAACGATCGGCCTTCGCCTGCATCAGGGGCGCATCGTCCATACTGATCAGAACCGTGCATCCCCCGGACAGCTCGCCCGTAAACGGATCACGCCGCTGCACCCAGCCCCGCAGACGCCCCCCGGCCACATCATCAAGACAGGAGATGAACTGATATCCCGAGTTCAGGCGGAACCTGCACTCCTCCCCCGCCTCACCCGGTTTTTCCGTAAACATGACCGGCAGAACGGAGCGGTCCGGCAGCCGGAACCCCAGAACATGCACCTGCCCGTCAATAAAGGCCTCAGGTATCAGAAAACGAAATCCCAGACGCCCGGACGACACCCCGAGCCTGTGCCGGATATCCTCACGCTCGACATCACAGGTCAGCGTCGCCACCTGCTGGTGATCAATCAGGACATGAATCTGAACCGGCCGCTCGGGAGCAGACAGATCACATACCCAGCCTCTGGCCTCGCAGCCATCGAGCGTGTGGAAAATCCCCGCATAACGGCTTTTCCGCTGTACCGGACTCAGAGCTTCAGACGCTGGCACCGTTTCTTCTCTCCCGAAAAACAACCGGTCATATTTTTTTCGGAAAAGACTTTAGCCGGAAATACTTAAAAGCCGGAACCCGACCTCAGTCACGACCGCAGATCTGCTCCAGAAATACCCGCATCTTACTGCGTGCTCGCGCGGACTCAGCCCCGAGACCGGTCAAAGCGGAAATCTGCAGCGGGTGCCGCAGCAGACTCCGCAACATCCCGCCCCACTGAACCCCCCCCTCGGGAGACAGCGCATACCGCGCCGCATCCGGCAGATCCCGCTCCGCCGGATCACACACAACCCGCAACACGGCAAAAGGCAGACCGGCCTTCTCAGCCGCCTGCGCCAGAATGCCGCTTTCCATATCAACAGCCCCACAGCCGCTGCGCGCCGCCAGATCCGCCTTCTCCACAGCCGTCATCACAACGGTATCACTGTGCAGCAGATCACCGGACCACACGCCCGGAACATCCGCCCCCAGGGACGCACGCAGCGACTCAGCACAGACATACACGCTCCCGCGTGCATGAACCCGGTGCGGAATGACAATCGTCCCGACCGGACAGGATGCATCCAGCCCTCCGGCGAGACCGAACGACACGAGAGAACGCACCCCCGAAAGGATCAGCCGCTCCGCCCCGCGAACCGCCCCCTCAGTGGTCGCCCCGCTGATCGCAACAGGAACATCAGGAAAAACACGCCGCAGAAGACGTGCCTCATCCTTCAGCCCGACAAGAAATCCAGCCCCGGAAAGAGCGGAGCCCGCCGGAGTACACGCAGGCAGATCAGAAACCAAAAGCCACCTGCCGTGTGTTGCTGCTCTCAAGATTCCGATACCGCGCCAGCGCCAGAAGCGGGAAAAACTGCCGGTATCCGTGATAGCGGAGATAGAAAACCTTCGGGAATCCCACGGCATTGAACGAGCGCTCATCCCACTCACCGTCTTCCTTCTGCCGGGCCATAAGCCAGGACATCCCACGCGCGACAGCTGGATCATCCCGACGCCCGGCCGCCATCAGGCCCAGCGTCGCCCAAGCCGTCTGGGACGGCAGGCTCTCCTTATACTGCCCCCCCGGCTCACCCTCATAGCTGGCGCAGTCCTCACCCCAGCCGCCATCCTCACGCTGAACCGACCGCAGCCACTCAACCGCACGGACAACCGCAGGATCATCCCGGGAAACACCCGCCGCATTGAACGCACACAGCACGGACCAGGTGCCATAAATATAGTTCGTTCCCCAGCGCCCGAACCAGGAACCGTCCTTCTCCTGATCCTTACGCAGATAGTCGATCGCCCGGGCAATCACATCCTCATCCCCGGGATTCTTCAGCTGGGCAAGGAAAGACACACACCGCGCCGTCACATCCGCAGTCGGCGGATCGAGCAGGGCCCCGTGATCCGCAAACGGAATATGGTTCAGGAGTTCCTTGTTATTGTCGATGTCAAACGCACCCCAACCGCCGCAGGAACTCTGCATCCCGATAATCCACCGCCGCGCACGCTCAATCGCCTCCGCATGCTCCGGATTCCCCTCGCGATGCAGCATCATCGCCACGACAGCCGTGTCATCCACATCCGGATAATGATCGTTGCGGTACTGGAAGGCCCAGCCGCCCGGCTCGACATCCGGCGCGTTGACGGCCCAGTCCCCCTTCACGTCAAGAACCTGACGCTCCTTCAGCCAGGCCGCCGCACGCTCCAGATCCGCCTTCGTCTTCTGCGGCTCGATCCCGTCCGGACCGGATGCCGCCTCCAGCATGGCATGAGCCGCCAGCCCCGTATCCCAGATCGGAGAGAAGCAGGGCTGGCAGTAAACCTCGTCATCCTTCACAACCAGCAGACCCTTGACGGCCTTCCACGCCGTCAAGGCCCGCGGATCGCTGTCCGGCACGCCAAGCACGCGATACATCATCACGACATTCGCCATCGCCGGATAAATCGCGCCAAGACCGTCAACACCGTTCAGCCGCGGCTCGATATAATCCACCGCCGCACGAAGCGCCTTTTCATGCACACGTCCCGGAACCAGCTTCAGCGCCGGACGCAGGCCCTTGTCCAGCCACGTGAACATCCGCCCCCAGACCGAACGATAAGGCCCCCTGATCCAGTCCCGGACCCGGTCCGGCGGCGTGACAAACAGCTCCTGCACATGAATCCCGCGCGGATTGATCGCCACAGGCTTCTTCGCCGCCAGCACAAGCAGGGGCGCAATCACCGCACGGGACCAGTAGGACATGTTCCAGATGGAAAAAAACGCCGAGCGCGGCAGAAGCATCAGTTCCACCGGCATGACAGGCATCGCACGCCAGGGAACCTCCCCGAACAGCGCAAGCTGAAACCGCGTGAACACGTTGGACCGCTCGGCCCCGCCATGCGCCAGAACCGCCTCACGCGCACGCCGCATATGCGGCGCATCCGGATCATCACCAATACATTTCAGAGCGTAATAGGCCTTGACCGTGGAAGACAGGCTGAACCCGCCGTCAGTATAAAGCGGCCAGCCCCCGTGATCAGCCTGCGTCCGGCGCAGATAGACCCCGATCCGGGCCTGAAGCGCATCGTCGATCCGGTCCAGATAATGCTCCAGAAGAACATACTCAGCCGGGATCGAGACATCCGCCTCAAGCTCGAACACCCAGTGCCCGTCCTCATTCTGCTTCCCGGCCAGCGCCGCATGCGCATTGCGGACCACACGGTCGAGATCCTCCCTTGCCGGAGCTTCTGTCGCAGCCTGTGCCTCAGACATCGTGTACGTCCCTGGTCCTTCTCTGATCTCTCATGATTGCGGTCACGCGCGCAGCCCGAGCACGCGAACAGCCTCCGCGCCGGACCTCATCGCACCTTCGATCGTGCAGGGCAAACCCGTGGCCGTCCAGTCTCCGGCCAGCGCCAGATTCCGCAGCCCGGTCCTCGCACCCGGCCGCCGCCGCTCCTGCTCCGACGTCGCCGCAAAAGTCGCACGCTTCTCCCGCACCAGACGCCTGGGCGGCATGCCCGGAGGCAGAGGCACCCGCAGATGCGGGTCCAGCGCCCGCCGCACCTCATCCCAGATGCGATCACCCAGCTCCTCCGGGTCGCGATGCGCATAGCGATTCGCGGCACTGACCGTCACGGAAACAATATCCCTGCGGACCCAGATCCACTCCGTAATCCCGCCGATCACGCCCATGAACCCGGCCTCACGCAGCGCTCCCACAGGCTCCGGAGCCCGCTCCAGCCGGTAATGCGCGTTAAAAATACTCTCAAACTCATCAGGCGCCTGAAACCGCGGCAGATGCGGCGTCAGAATATCCGTCGCGACCGGCGCCGTCACCGCAAGGATCACCGAATCCTCCGGCCCCGTCACGATCCTCTCTCCCCCGAACAGCAGAGCCGTCACAGATCCGTCAGTCACCTCAAGCCAGCTCAGGCGCGCGCCCGTCCGGACCTCCGCCTTCATGACCGACAGATGCGCCACAGCCGGATCAACAAGACTTTCGGACATTCCTTCCGCAGGATAACGCGGCAGACAGGCTGCCCCGCCCCGCGCCAGAGACTCCCGGATCACATTGCCCAGAAGCTGCGCACTCGCCGTGCACGACGGCGTATTCAGAGCCGATACGGAAAAAGGATCGAGCAGACGCCGGCTCAGCGCCCCTGGGATCAGGCACTCCTCAACCGTCGCCTCCGGACCCGCACGCAGCAGATTCCGCAGACTGAGAAGCTCCCCGATCCGCATCCCCGGCACACGACGCCCGCGGGACAGCACCCACAGCGGCAGAACCCCGCCCGAAAGCCGCAGCGTCCAGGACAGATCATCGGCAAGATCGGCAAACGGAAACACCGGCCGCTCCGGACCCGTCATGGTTCCCAGCGCACCGGTCAGCCCGAGATAGCGGAAAACCGCATCATTCGCGCTCAGAAGGAGATGATTGCCGTTATCGATCCGGCACCCCAGACGCCGGTCCTCATAAGACCGCGCCCGGCCGCCACAGGCCGGACCGGCCTCATACAGCGTCACGCGCTGCCCGCTGCCCGCAACCTCAACGGCGGCGGCCAGCCCGGCCATACCCCCGCCGATGATATGAACGTGACCCATCAGCCCAGAAACGTGCGGACCACGCCAAGCATCGTCTGCTCGCGCGAAACTTTCACGGGAATGAGCGGCATGTCCCAGCCCCGCTTCTCCAGCGCCAGAAGAACCGCCAGATACCGCCCGCCCATCAGACGCGCAGGCAGCATCGTCCGGCGAGAACACCGCCCCATGGCCTCAAACGCCCGGCGGAAATGATCCTTCGCACGGGTGGCCAGAATGGCGCTCACACCCGGCAGCCCTGCGGCAATGCAGATCTTCGACGGATCGGGATCAACGCTGAACCGCGCCAGAAGCGGCCCCGGAAGATAAAGCCGCCCGAGCTTCGCATCCGCCGCAATATCACGCAGAATATTCGTGATCTGCAGCGCGCGCCCCAGATGATACGCCACGATGTCCGCATCCGGCGAACTGTCTCCGAACACACGCACCGAAAGCCGCCCGACAGCCGACGCCACACGGTCACAGTACAGATCGAACGCCGCCTCATCCGGTGCCACGACCGGACCCGACGCATCCGTCTCCATCCCCTCGATCACCGCATCGAAATCCGCCTGACGCAGCCCGAAGGAACGGATCGCCGCATGCAGCACACGGTCGAGCGCATCCTGCGGCTGATCGTCATAAAGACGCGCAATCCGCGCCTTCCACTCCTGCAGCGCCGCAACAGGATCAGACACCCCGGCATCACCGTCCGCAATGTCATCCACCATCCGGCAGAAGGCATAAACCGCATACATGCCATACCGGCGCGACGGCTCCAGAACCTTCATCCCGGCCGCAAACGAGGTCCCCGCCTCGCGGACAATACGTCCGACAGCCGCAATATCCGCAGAATCACAGCCCGGAAGCGCCGGTTCATCACGATCCGCTCCCGCCCCGCGGGAAAGACAGCGATCCAGAACAGCCTGAAGCTTCACAAATACCTCTCCCCTGTCAGACACCACGGACAGCCGCACGAAGAGCCGACACAAACCCACGCACGAAATCCGCACGGCTGAGCGACACCCGCCCGGCCACCGGATCACCACGCCGCAGACGCGCGGCCAGCAGATGCGCCAGACGTACCACGGCCCCGCAATACATCCTCATCCGCCGGTCGCGGACCAGCGGAACCAGAGCAGACGCCTCCCGATTCAGATCATCAACCCGGTCCAGCATATCCGAAAAAACCCGCCGCAGACCGGCCGTCTCCGCAGACCCGCGCAGATCATCCACCGATGCGCCATGCGCCTTCAGCATATCCAGAGGCACATAACACCGGTCAAGACGCTCAAGATCGCCCCTGCAGTCCTGAATATGATTGAGAATCTGCAGCGACGTGCACAGCGCATCGGACGGACCGAAACTCCGCGCATCCTCCCCGTGCAGGATCAGCAGGAAACGCCCCACGGGATTCGCCGAATTCCGGCAATACCCGAGCAGATCGTCCCATGAGTCATAACGCACCTTACGCGCATCCTGCCGGAACGCGATCAGAAGATCCGTCGCAACTTCAAACGGCATCCCGCTGCGCAGAAAGGACTCCCGCAGCCGGACCGCAGACCGCGCATCCGCACGACCCGCCGGAGCCTCGAGCGCCCCGCGCAGCACCGCCTCCATCGCATCCAGACGCGCAACCTTCGCATCCGGCGTCAGACGCTCACTGTCCGAAATATCGTCGCTGGCCCGCGCGAAATCATAATACGCACTGACATCCGCACGCAGACGCCTTGTAAAGAGAACGGACCCGACCGGGAAATTCTCATCCCCCTCGCCCTTGCCCGTAGACACGTCCTCACGCCCCCACGGATCATCCCGCATGGCAGAATCCGTGCCCGGAACCGAAGAGGACACCGCCTGAGGCGAAACCCCTGATACAGAGGAAGAGAAAGACATGGCGGCGTGGTTTACACCCTGAAAACCATTCTGCCTACCTCGCCCGGCCCGGACGCAGCATTCCCGCCTCCCGGAACCAGTCCACCGCATCACGCACCGCATCGCGCGCCGGACGCGGCGCATAGCCAAACTCGCTGACCGCCCGGTCAGAGGAAAAGAACATCTTCTTCTTCGACATCGCCAGCATCTCACGGGTCACCCGCGGCTCAATGCCGAACTTCCTGGACAGAAACTCGGACGCTGTCGCAACAGGCCACAGCACGGACTGAGACAGACGGATCCCCGGCGCCTTCACCCCGGCAATCCCCGCAACCATCTCAAACAGATCGCCCAGAAGAATATTCTCACCGCCAAGAATATATTTCCGCCCGATCCGGCCCTTCTCCAGCGCCAGAAGATGCCCCTCAGCCACATCATCCACATGCACGACATTCAGGCCCGTATCGACAAAAGCCGGCATCCGCCCGCCCGCACAGTCGAGAATCATCTGCCCCGTCGGCGTCGGCCGGATGTCCCGCGGCCCGACCGGCGTGGACGGATTGACAATCACGGCCGGAAGCCCGCGATCACGCACCAGCGCAAGAACGGCCTGCTCCGCCCGGTATTTGGATTTCTTGTAAATACCAATCACCGAATGCTCATGAACCGGCGTCTCCTCCGAAGACACCGTCCCATCCCCGATCAGCCCCAGAGCCGCAACGGAAGAGCAGTACACGATCCGCTCGACCCCCGCCTCCTGCGCCGCAATCATCAGCTGCCGCGTGCCGTCCACATTGATCGCCATCATCGGCGCGGGATCAGGCACCCACAGACGATAATCCGCCGCCACATGAAAGACGTAACGGCACCCCTTCACAGCCCGCGCAAAACTGCCCGGACGCGACAGATCGCCCTCCACAAGCTCCGCATCCAGCCCGGCAAGATTCCGCCGGTCGCTGCCCTCGCGTACCATAAGACGCAGCGGAAACCCCCGCGCCGCCAGCCTGCGGGCCACGGCAGAGCCGACAAAACCGGTCGCGCCGGTAACAAGAACAGGTGCACTCAAGACAGACGGTCTCCCCGCAGCAGAACCCGGCCCGCAGAACTGTCGCCACGAAACCGTATCACGCCCCCATCTTCCACAGCCTCCCGCCTCGGGCAATCCCCCGGAGCAACTCCCCGAAGCAGTCCCCCGGCACAAACCTCCGGAGCCGACACCCGGATCAGGCAGAACCGGGCAGGACTGGTGAAACCCGGCACGGTCGTGTATGGGATCGCCTCATTCCCGCCCGGCGGCCTGACCCGCCGGTGCCTCCGTCACCTCCGGCCGGACGGACGGACCCCGGTTCTTCCGCAGGTCCCCGCGCCCCCGCCGCCACGGAACGCCAGATGCTACCTGAACCGCGCGGCACAGCCCTTCCAGTCAGCCGTATCTCATGAGATCCCTGACAATCCTTCTCGCCCTGCTCGGTATCGCAGGACTGACCGCCGTCGTCGCGTGGAGCGGATTTGGCTCCGTCCTCGCGGCCGTCAGCGGAATCGGACCCGGCGGCTTTCTGATCACCATCCTCTGTCAGCTCGTCGTCGACACCATTCTCGGCCTCGCCTGGCACGTCGCCTTCCCCGAAATCTCCTGGCTGCATCTCACCGGCGCCCGTATGGTGCGCGACGCCGCCGGAGCCTGCCTGCCCTTCTCACAGCTCGGCGGCATGGTCATCGGAACCCGCGCAACCTGCCGCCGCCCTTCTGCTGACGAGACAAAACCTGCCATCGATCTGACAGAAGCCACAACCCTGAACATCGTGGATATCACGACCGAGGTGATGGGGCAGATCGCCTTCATCATCCTCGCCGTCCTGCTCCTGATGTCACACACAACGGACCACCGGCTCGCAGGGCCGGTCGCCGCCGGAGCCGCAGTGCTCGCCCTCGGCGTCGCCGGATTCATCTGGACACAGCATCACGGCGGCTCGGCCGTCAGCCGCCTCGCACGCTTCTTCGGACGGCACATCGCCGGTCAGTGGAGCAGCGATATCGCAGACAGCGCCGGAGAAATACAGAACCGCCTCGAAGCCGCCTGGGCAAGAACACCCCGCATCGCCGCCGCCGCCGCCGTGCATCTCCTCGGCTGGATCGCCAGCGCCGCCGTGCTCCAGATCACCTGCATCCTGCTGCACGTCCATATCAGCTTCCCGCAGGCCGTCGCCATCGAAGGCGTCACCTGCGGAATCATGTCCGCCTCCTTCTTCGTTCCCGCCAGCCTCGGCGTCCAGGAAGGCGCCTACACACTGCTCGGAAGCCTGTTCGGCATCGAAACCGCAACCTGCGTCGCGCTCTCCCTCCTCCGCCGGGCCAGGGAGCTGAGCATCGGCATTCCCGTCCTCATCGGCTGGCAGATTCTCGAAATGCGCGCCCTCCGCAGGCAGAACACACGGACACAGACCGCACGCCCCGGACCGGCCCGCATCTCCCCCGCCGGAGAGCCGGATTACAGCCCCGCAGAACCCGACAGATCCCCGGAACAGGTGTCATGAGCACGGAACCCCTGTTCGACACCCTCACCGTCATCGGCCCCGGACTGATCGGCGCCTCCGTCCTGCACAGCGCCCGCAGAACCGGAACACTCGCCCGCAGACTGATCGCCGTGGACATCAACCCCGCTTTCCGCGAGCGCGTGGAGCAGCTCGGCATCGCCGATGAAGTCACGGCAGACGCCCGCGACGCCGCCAGCCGCTCCGACTGCGTCATGCTCAGCGTCCCCGTCGGCGCGATCGGCCCCGTCGCGGCAGAGATCCTGCCCGTCATGAAACCCGGCGCGATCCTGACCGACACGGGCTCGACAAAAGTCTCGGTCATCGACGCCGTCACCCCGGCACTGCGCCCCGATATCAGCTTCATCCCCGCACACCCGATGGCCGGAACGGAATATTCCGGACCGGATGCCGGTTTCGCCACCCTGTTCGAAAACCGCTGGTCCCTGCTCACCCCCCTGCCCGGAACCCCGGAGACGGATATCGGGAAAATCATCAGCCTGTGGGAACGCTGCGGCGCCCGCACACGCCTGATGACCCCGCAGCACCACGACAAGGTCTGCGCCATCGTCAGCCACCTGCCGCATCTGCTGGCCTTCACCATCTGCGGCACGGCCGACGATCTCGCGGACGAAACCCGCTCCGAGGTGCTGGATTTCGCCGCCTCCGGCTTCCGGGATTTCACACGTATCGCCGCATCGGACCCGACCATGTGGCGCGACATCTTCCTCTCGAACCGCGAGGCCGTGCTGGAAATGCTCGCCCGCTTCATGGAAGACGCCCAGGCCATGGCCCGCGCCATCCGCTGGAGCGACTCAGACTATATCGTGAACCGCATCGAACGCAGCCGGGCCATCCGCCGCAGCCTGATCGAAAACCGGCAGGTCTGACACAACAGACACAGCCCCTTATCCGCCCGGCCTTCCTGCCCTATACTGCACCGCAAAAACCCGGACATAACGCAGAAATCAGGACCACCGGACATGTGCGCCCAGACAGTTCAGCCGGATTACACCGCACTGCGGAACACCCCGGTCGCCACAGACCCGTTCCCGCATGTCGTCGTGGAACATTTCATCCGCCCTGACGATCTCAGAGCCCTGTTCGTCTCCATGCCGGATATCTCCGCCGGAGGCTCCTGGCCCCCCGAATCCCTCACGCTCAACCCGCTGGTCGCAGACCTCGTGGCGCAGCTCAGAGGCGAGACACTGCGGGACATCATCGCCGCAAAATTCAGCCTCGACCTGACAGACGCCCCCACCATGCTAACGATCCGCGGACGCACCCGGGAAAAGGACGGACGCATCCACCGGGATTCCATCTC
Organism: Acetobacter sp. AN02; assembly: GCF_029759835.1. Lineage (GTDB taxonomy): Bacteria > Pseudomonadota > Alphaproteobacteria > Acetobacterales > Acetobacteraceae > Acetobacter. Next base: position 29,263 of record NZ_JAJJND010000011.1, on the reverse strand, counting down.
CAAACGCGTCACCATCCTGCTCTATCTCAACCCGGAATCAGATGCCTTCAGCAGAAAGGAAGGCTGCCTCCGCCTGCTCCGAGGCCCGGACGATATCGAGGACTACGCCGCCGAAATCCCCCCCGTAAACGGAACGCTCCTGGTCTTTCCCAACAGCCCGGACACCTGGCACGGACACCGCCGCTATGTCGGCCCGCGCTATACGATCCAGCTCAACTACATGGCCACTGACGCGCGCGCGCGCCACGAAATGCGCCGCCACCACCTCTCGGCCCTCGCAAAACGCCTGCCATTCCTCAGATAAAACGCATCACGGATCAGGCAGCACCCGACAGGTCAGCCGCCCCCGGCCCGCAGCCGGTCAATCTCATCAACCCGCCGGATCACGGCCTCAACATCCACCGGACTGACCCAGGGCGCATAATGCGTCCGTGACTCCTGCCCGCTGTCAAACACATCCGACCAGTAAGACAGACCCGCCTGCATCGCCATCCGCACGAAACACGGATTGGTATAATGCGAAGGCAGCAGCTCATACACAAAACTGCCCGGACGACAGAACCCGATATTCGTCAGCCCCGCCCCGTGCAGCGCCACGACAAACTCCGCCCCCCGAAACAGCGCGATCTGCTGCGGAAGCGTCAGCGCCTCCGTCCGCACGGCCGCAAATCCGCGCCCCTCAAGCCGCGCAATCAGATCCCCCTCATTGCACAGGGCACGGTTTCCGCCGCCCCGCCGGTCAATATAAACCCGCCGCACATCTCCCGGCACAACCCCCGCCGCAAGCGTCTCCAGTGCCCCCTGCACCGTGCGCGATATCGCAAAATTCGCCTTGCCGCGGGTGTAGTCATAGTAATCAAGGAGCGGGAAATCATACTGAAACTCCCGCCCGGCAACAAAAGCCTCATCCGGGGAAACACCCAGCAGAGCCAGCGTATCCTCAACCATCGGAACCCGACGCGGCACAACCGGACGCCCCCGCTCCCCCGCCGGACGGCAGCTGTTCAGAGCCAGAGGCACCGCCCCGTGCATCAGCCAGTGGTAGTAATTCGCATCCCAGTGATCGAACCCGAGAACCGACAGCCCCGGAGGCCCCGCCCGCAGACGGGAGGGATCAGGCCGCAGCGCCGTAACAGCCTCCTCGGGCTGAAGATAGGACGTCTCACGCAGCGCCCGCCCCCGATGCATCTGCACCATCAGCTCCCGGTCCAGAACAACCCGCCGCAGACGCCACCGCCGCAGCTCCGCAGGCAGGCTGCGCCACGCAATATAGGGATTGCGCTCCGGTGCACTCAGCCCCGGCGGCGGAACCATCACCTCGGACACGCACTGCTCGATCAGCTCGGACTGAACCGCCACATCCCGCAAAAGCGGCGCATCACCCCGGACGCGACGCAGCAGAGCCGCAACGGAACGCAGCATCACGCCGGACCCGGAGCAGGCTCCTCCGCAACCTCAACCGTCCCGCCGACAACAGCCCCGCCGACCAGATCCCGCGCAAACTCCGTCGCGGAAAACGGACGCAGATCCTCCGCCTTCTCACCCACACCGACAGCATAAACCGGCAGACCGAACTGATCGGCCAGAGCCACGACAATCCCGCCCCGCGCAGACCCGTCCAGCTTCGTCACAATCAGACCCGAAACATTGACCATCTCACTGAAAACACGGACCTGCTCGATCGCGTTCTGCCCGGTCGTCGCATCCAGAACCAGAATGACCGAATGAGGCGCGGTCTCGTCAAACTTGCGCATCACACGGATGATCTTCGCAAGCTCCTCCATCAGCGCGCCCTTGTTGTGCAGACGCCCCGCCGTATCCACTAAAAGCAGATCAGCTCCCTCGGCCTTGCCGCGCCTGAGGCCCTCAAAGGCCAGACCCGCCGCATCCCCGCCGGGCTTGCCGGTCACGACCGGAGCACCGGTCCGCTCACCCCATATCTGAAGCTGCTCGACAGCCGCGGCACGGAACGTATCCCCGGCCACCATAATGACCTTGCGTCCCTGCTCGCCGAAAAACCGCGCAAGCTTGCCAATAGAGGTCGTCTTGCCCGTCCCGTTCACGCCAACCATCAGGACAACATGCGGCTTTAACGCCGGATCAGGCTCAAACGGAACCGCAACCGGCTCCAGAACCCGCGCGATCTCCGTCGCCAGAGCCTCGCGGATCTCCTCATCCGTCACTTCCGTCCCGAACCGCGTGCTGCGGAACCGCGTGATCACGCGCTCCGCCAGAGCCGGACCGAGATCAGCCGAGATCAGATGATCCTCCAGCTCCTCCAGAGCCGCATCATCCAGCTTCCGCCCGCCGGTAAACACCGCCCCCAGCTTCTGGGAAGACCGCGCCAGACCCTGTTTCAGACGGGAAAAAAATCCGAGTGCCATCGCCGCTATACCCTCTCCGCTGTCAGACCGCCCGCATCAGCCGAAACCGCACGCATCCGCACGATCCGGCCCGCCTCCGCAACGCCGCCCTCCGGCAGACGCACGGGCGCAAATGTCTCCGAATGACCGGACACGGACGTCTCCATCAGAACATCCATCTCCCGCCCGACAAGCGTCTCATAATACCCCCGCGCCGCCACATCTCCCGCCTGACGCAGACACGCCGCACGCCGCTTTCGCTCTGCAACGGGAACGGCCGGCATCCGCGCCGCAGGTGTCCCCGGACGCACGCTGTACGGAAACACATGAAGATAGGGCAGCCGCATCTCCGTCACGAAATCCAGCGTCTCGGAAAACAGGCCGTCATCCTCGGTCGGAAATCCCGCAATCACATCCGCACCGATCCCGATGTCAGAACGCAGACCCCGCGCCCGCAGGATCACGTCACGCGCATCGGATGTCAGATGACGCCGCTTCATCCGCTTGAGAATCATATCCGATCCCGCCTGCAGGGAAAGATGCAGATACGGCATGAAACGCGGCTCGCTCTCCAGAAGCCGCCAGATATCCTCATCGATCTCCACAGGATCGACCGACGACAGACGCAGACGCTCCAGATCAGGAACCAGAGCCAGAAGCCTGCGGCACAGCTGACCCAGACGCGGCTCTCCCGGCAGATCACTCCCCCAGGACGTGATATCCACTCCGGTCAGGACAATCTCGCGATACCCCCCCGCAAGCAGCGTCCGGACCTGCTCGACAACCGCCCCGACCGGCACCGAACGCGACGGACCGCGGCCAAACGGAATGATGCAGAACGTGCAGCGGTGATCACAGCCCTGCTGCACCTGAACAAACGCCCGCGTGCGCCCGGCAAACTCCGTCACAAGCTGCGGAACCGTCTCCCGCGCCGCCATGATGTCCGACACGGCATCGCCCGAACCCAGAGCCGAAGCCGTCCAGCTCTCCGCCCTCAGCTTGTCCTCATTGCCCACAACCCGCACCACACCCGGCAGCGCCCCCCAGCGGTCCGGATCGATCTGGGCCGCGCAGCCGGTCACGACAATCCGCGCCTCCGGACGCTCCCGATGCGCCCGGCGGATGGCCTGACGCGCCTGACGCTCCGCCTCCCCCGTCACCGCACAGGTGTTGACGATGATCACATTCTCCAGACCCGCCGCATGCCCGCGCATCACCTCACTCTCATAGGTATTGAGCCTGCAGCCGAATGTCATGATGTCAGGCTTCGTCATTGCGGATAATCCGCGGATTCAGCCTCACCGGTAAACGAAAGCGCCACGGGACCGGTCATCCGGACACGCCCGTCCTCCCCCCAGTCAATCACCATCTCTCCGCCATCCGCCACAACACGCATCCGCCGCGTCCCCAGACCACGCCGCGCCGCATTAACCACAGCCGCACAGGCCCCGGACCCGCAGGCCAGCGTAAACCCGGCCCCGCGCTCCCAGACCCGCAGACGCATCAGATCAGGCGCAAGAATCCGCGCAAATCCGATATTCGCCCGCTCCGGAAACAGAGGATCACTCTCCAGAGCCGCACCGGACGCCGCATCGGGCAGATCCTCAGACAGATCATCGACAAAAAACGTCGCATGCGGATTACCCATCGACAAAGCCGCCGGGCCGCCCGGAAGCGGCAGACACAGCGTGTCCGCCTCCCGCGACAGAGGCACCCCGTGCCACGACAGATCAGGCACCCCCATATCCACCGTCACCGAATCCCGGCTCTCGACAACCGCCGCCAGCAGACCCGCCCGCGTCCGCAGAACCACCTCGCGCAGACCCGTCTCGCACGCAATCAGCCAGGCAACGCAGCGCGACGCATTGCCGCACGCCCCGGCCTCACTGCCATCAGGATTGAAAAACCGGACATGAACATGATGATCCGGACCGGACGGCGCACCAAGCACGACAAGCTGATCACAGCCGATCCCGCGCCGCCGGTCCGCCAGAGCCGTGATCCTAGACACGGACAGCCCCGCAGACGAGACACGCTCGTCCACGATGACAAAGTCATTCCCCAGACCGTTCATCTTGTGAAAAGCAATACGCATAAGAGCTGCGTATATAGGAGATGTTGCAGCCGGAAGCGAGAAAAGGTTGATCAGCCCCTGGCGGACTGTGACCGGAAAAGCATATTGCCAGCAAACTCGCAGGCATTAAAATCATTCCGGGTCTGGCAGCATTGCATTCCATGCTCACATTGAAATACTTCGTCACTAATCAGACAAAAACCTTTCCCTGCTCCGAAAGTCCGTCCGCCTATGCCTTTTTCCATCTCCGCACGCCAGGGCGCCAGAAGCCTCACAGCCCTGGGCTCCTGCCTGCTGTCCGGCACAGTCCTCATGGCGCATCCCGCCCGCGCGGATGACGAGACGGATTCGCTGGAAGTGATGGAACGCCAGATCGCTCACATTCAGGAAGAACAGGCAAAGCTTACGAAAGCCCTCGTCGGCATGCAGAAGCAGCTGGCCGTCCGCAGAGCAAAAGCAGCAAGCGGACACCACGGAGACGCCCTCACCCCGTCACATCGCAGACAGATCGAGGCCCGCACCCGCAGCCATGGTGAGGAGCCGGAGCTCATGACCGCGGACGCCGAACCCGGAACACCGGGCCACCGCGTCTCATCAGAGCCCGAACCCGAACCCTCCTTCCGCGACGTGCCGGAAAAAGACCTCGTCATCGGCCACAGAGCCGAAGACATCATCGCGCATATGGCCGAAAACCAGGTCGGCCCCCACGCGCGCGAAACCGTGGGCGCACAGCTCAGCGGCGCGGTCGGCGATCACGGCGTGTTCCACCTCGGACCCGTCACCATCGCCCTGGGCGGCTTCATCGATGCCTCGGCAGTCTATCAGAACCGGCAGACCGCAACCGGCACATTCAACTACTGGAGCGCCCTGCCGCTCAAAAACAGCCCGCACTACCACACCCACAGCTTCGAAGGCGGCGCGCGCTACAGCCGCATCTCGCTTATGGCGCGCGGAAACATCGACAAGGTTTCCACCGTCTCCGGCTTCTTCGAAATGGACTTCGGAGCCGGTGCCGCCACCACCGACGCCTATGAAAGCAACAGCTACGCCTTCCGTCTCCGCCAGGCCTATATGGCCTACGACAACAGCGAGCTGAACTTCCACTTCCTCGCCGGACAGGCTTGGAGCATGCTGACGCCAAACCGCATCGGCATCACGCCCCGTCAGGAAAGCCTGCCGGAAACCATCGAATCCTCCATGCTCGCCGGACAGACCTGGGCCCGCCAGTGGCAGATCCGCATGGTCAAGGACTTCTTCAAACACCGGCTGTGGCTCGGACTGTCGATCGAAAACCCGCAGACGCTTTACGACACCACGGGCTTCTCAACATATAACGGCAATGATGGGCAGTTCGTCCTCCCCGGCGGGCGAGTCGCAACCATCGGAAAAGACGGAACGGGCCTGACCAACAACGCCCTCTTCTCCAGCGAAGCCGCCCCCGACGTCATCGGAAAAATCGCCTGGGACCCGAAATGGGGCCATTACGAACTCGAAGGCATCCTCCACTTCCCGCATGACCGCGTCTCCTGGACCGGAGGCGGCAACAGCCACACCGTCGTGGCCGGCGGCGGCGGCGGATCCGCCGTCCTGCCCCTCGTCCCGCATCTGCTGGAAATGCGCCTCGCCGGCCTGGTCGGAACCGGGATCGGACGCTACGGATCGGTCATGCTGCCCGACGCCGCCATCGGCCGGAACGGACAACCCGTGCCCGTCCTCTCCGTACAGGCCACCGCAGGGCTGATCGCACACCCGACCTCAGCCTTCGATGTCTACGGATATTTCGGAACCCAGCGCGCAGGACGCCGCTACTTCTCACAGAACGGATCAGACTACGGCTACGGCAACCCGATGTACAACAACACGGGCTGTAATATCGAGCTGTCCTCCCTGCCCTGCGCCGCCAATACACGCGCCGTCACGGAAGCCACAGCAGGCGCATGGTGGCGCTTCCTCAAAGGCAAATATGGCACCGCAGAAGTCGGCGTGCAGCTCGCATGGTCCCGCCGCGACACCTGGGAAGCCGTCGGCGGACACCCCTCCGCCGATGTCAGCCAGCTCTTCCTCGACTTCCGCTACCTGCCATTCCAGTAATCTCCGGCCACGGCCTCGAAAGGAAGATTGCTTTTCGCGCGCCGGAGCGTTACGCCAGTCCAACCTTGCCGCAGAAAACATGGTCACAGGGCTCTATGGATAACAGGTCATCCCCGGGAACAACGGACTGGCGCCTCCCGCGCCGGACTTCATCAGGGAACAGCCTCTCCGGCCAGTTCCGGATCGGAACCATCATCTGGGCCGTTGTCTATTTCCTGTTCTATATCGCACAGCAGCTCGCTGAACTGCTCGCCCCGCTCCTGCTGATCGCAGGGATCGGCTGGTCACTGCTGCCGCATCTGATCTCCGCAGCCTCAGGAAGTGCCGCAACAATCGATCCGCAGGCCAGCGATGCCGTCTCCCATATCGCCGGCGTCATCCCGCAGCAGATCATCCTCAGCGGACATACACTCACGCCGTCCGGACTGATCTTTGACGGAATCCTGCTCATGGCCGTCGCCGCTGCCGGCGCAACCGTCTCCGCTCTCGCCGCACGCTCGATGTAAAACGTGTCAGCCGGTACGCAACAGAAGGATCTGAACCCTCAGATCTTCTGCCCGTTCGCCGTACCGAAAAGCTGATACTCACGAAGCGCCTCAGCCGTCGGCACCTGAGACTGAACCGTGCCGTCCATCCCGTAAACTTCCGTCACGAGAATGCCCAGCGCAGGATCAATCCGCTGAACCGGATTCACAACCGGCGCCTCGGAAGACCACGTCTTCACCTGAAGCCCCTGCGCCTGAGTATCACGGGATTCCTGCTCAGAAGCATCCCCGTCAGAAACCGGAGCGATATCCGAAGCCGTTTTTTTCCCGACCGCTTCAGTAGGATCGCTGCCCGAAGCAGCATTCTTTACAGTGTTGACCTGCATGGCACGTTTTTCCGCGAAGTGTGTTTCATCCCCATTATACAACCAATAGTTGTTTTTCCAACTATTATTTCACCTATACCTGCTCGGCCCGGACAACACCTCGCACGGTTTTTATCGCCTGGGTCAGAACCGGACTGATGCGATACCGGCCACGCAGCCGGACCTCAACATTACACACCTCATCCACCGACGGCAGAAGAACAACCTGACCCGCCCCGCCCCGCTGTTCCTCCAGCATGGCCGCAATCCGCTCGACAGCAGACGCATTATCGAGCCAGATCCGCATCTCCCCGCCGCTCTGCCCCGCCATCTGCTCCAGATCGGCAAGATCCGTCGCCGTGATCCGCAAAGCCTCGCCCTCAAGCTTCAGATCCGCCGTCACAAGAACCGGACGCCCCGCAACCAGCATCTCACGCACCCGCCCGAGAACCTCGGAAAACAGCGTCACCTCGCATGAACCCGACGCATCGGACATCCTCAGCCACGCCATCTTGCTGCCACTGCGCGTCGGACGCTCCTTGCGATCGATCACACAACCCGCAATCTTCACACGGGTCACACCCGCCTCAGCCACCTGAGCCAGACGGGACATCGGCGTCACACCAAAACGACGCAGCGTCACACGATACGCATCCAGAGGATGCGCCGTCATATGAAACCCGATCGCCTCCGCCTCATACCCAAGCTTCTCGAAATCCGGCCAGTCAGGATCATCAGACAGCTTTAAAGGCTCCGGACGCGCAGGTCCGCCGAACAGACCGATCTGACCACTCGCCTCCTCCTGCGCCCGCAACTGCGCCCGGCGCAGCAGAGCCTCAACCGAAAGAAAAACCCTGGCCCGGTTCGGCTCCATGGAATCAAATGCCCCGGCCTTCGCCAGATTCTCAATCTGCATCTTGTTGAGCATCTTCGGATCAGCCCGGCTCGCAAAATCCGCCAGATCCTTAAACGGCTCATCCCCGCGACAGGCAACCAGAGCCTCCATCGCGGAAAGACCAACCTTCTTGACCGCCGCAAGCGCATAACGGATGCACAGAACCCCTTCCGCATCCGTCTCCACCGTAAAGTCAGGCCCCGAACGGTTGATGTCGGGCGGCAGAACCGCAATCCCCATGCGCTCCGCCTCCTGCCGCAGGGACGCCAGCTTGTCCGTCCTCTCCCGCGCCAGAGACATACAGGCCGCAAGAAACGGAACCGGATGATTGGCCTTCATCCAGGCCGTCTGATACGAAACCAGCGCATAAGCCGCAGCATGAGATTTATTAAAGCCGTAATCAGCAAATTTCGCCATGAGGTCAAAAACCTCAACAGCCTTCTCCTGCGGAATACCCCGACCCGTGGCTCCTTTCGTGAAAATCTCGCGCTGCTTGTCCATCTCCGCACGGATCTTCTTGCCCATCGCACGCCGGAGAAGATCAGCCCCGCCCAGACTGTACCCCGCCATCTTCTGGGCGATCTGCATCACCTGTTCCTGATAGACCATGATACCATAGGTCTCTTCCAGGATATCGCGGATCTCCTCATGCGGAGGCGCCCACGCCTCCCCGTGCTTTCTCCTGCAGTAATCAGGAATATTCGCCATCGGACCCGGCCGGTAAAGTGCAACCGCCGCAATCAGGTCCTCAAGACGCGTCGGACGCATCTGACGCAGGACATCCTTCATGCCCGCGCCTTCGAACTGGAACACACCCGCCGTATCCCCGCGCGAGAGCATCTCATAGGTCCGGGAATCATCGAGCGGTATCGCAGAAAGATCCACCTCCGTCCCGAGCTGCCGCAGGAAATTCACACCTCTCTTGAGAATCGTCAGCGTCGTCAGACCGAGGAAGTCAAACTTCACCAGCCCCGCCTGCTCGACAAACTTCATGTTGTACTGAGTGACAAGCATGTCGCTCTTCGGATCGCGATAAAGTGGAACAAGCTCCCGCAGATCCCGGTCCCCGATCACGACACCCGCCGCATGGGTCGAGGCATGACGGAACAGACCCTCAAGCTCCTGCGCAATCTCCAGAAGACGACGCAGGGCCTCGTCCCCGTCACGCATCTCCTGAAGCTTCTCCTCCCCCTCGATCGCCTGCCGCAGGGTCACCGGATTCGCCGGATTGTTCGGGATCAGCTCTGCAACACGATTGACCATCCCGTACGGCAGACCCAGAACACGCCCGGTATCACGCACCGCAGCCCGCGCCTGCAGCTTTCCGAAGGTGATGATCTGCGCCACACGATCGGCGCCATACTCATTGCGGACATAGGAAATCACCTCGTCCCGGCGGTCCTGACAGAAATCGATATCGAAGTCCGGCATCGACACACGCTCAGGATTCAGAAACCGCTCGAACAGAAGATTGAACGGCAGAGGATCAATATCCGTAATCGTCAGCGCCCAGGCAGCCAGAGACCCCGCACCCGATCCACGCCCCGGACCCACCGGAATATCGTGTGCCTTCGCCCACTGGATGAAGTCGGCAACGATCATGAAATAGCCGGGAAATCCCATATCGGAGATCACACCCAGCTCGAACTCCAGACGCTCCTCATAGGTCCGGCGGGTCTGCTCATCCATACCCGTGCCGGACAGACGCCGCGCCAGACCCTCGCGCGCCATCGCCCGCAGTGTCTCATCCTCCGTCGATCCCTCCCGCACCTTGGGACAGACCGGAAGCAGAGGACTGCGCGTCTCAACCTTCACCGAACACAGACGCGCAATCTCAAGCGTATTGTCACACGCATCCAGAAGATCGGAAAACAGCTCGCGCATCATCTCCGGCGGCTTGAACCACTGCTCCGGAGATACGCGCCAGCGCTCCTTCTCCGCCATCGTGCAGCCCTGCGCGATACAGATCAGCGCATCATGCGCCTCATGCATCGAACGCTTCGGAAAAAAACATTCATTCGTCGCAACAAGCGGAAGGGAAAACCGATCCGCCAGAGCAATCAGACCAGGCTCAACCCCCGCCTCCTGCGGCAGACCATGCCGGTTGAGCTCCATCCCCATATAATCGCCAAACGCATCGCGCATCATGCGCAGGAACAGCCCGGCCTCCTCCTCCTGCCCGTCCGCCATCATCCGGAAAACCGGACCGCGCGTCCCGCCCGTCAGCAGAAACAGACCCTCGGCCCGCGCCGCGATCATTTCCGCCGCAACCGTCGCCTCATCCCCGCTGGCCTCAAGAAACCCCGCGGAAGACAGATACTGAAGATTGAGAAGACCCGTCTCATTACGGGCAATCAGAACAACCGGCTCAGCCGGCGCGCCATGCTTACCAGACCGGGGCGGCAGGGCAATCTGACACCCGATCAGCGGCTGGATGCCCTTGCCGGAACAATACTGCGAAAACTCCAGCGCACCGAACAGATTGCCCGTATCCGCAATCCCGACCGCAGGCATCGCCATCTCCCTGGCCAGAGCGGCAATCTCGGGAACCCGGATCGCCCCCTGGCTCAGGGAATAGGCGGAATGAACGCGAAGATGGACAAAACCGGCATGTGACATGCCGGTCATTCTAGCACAGGAAAACCCCGCACCCGCGCCCTTATTTCACCAGAGCGCGACGAACCGCCCTGTGCCAGCCATCCAGCATGCTCTGACGCTGCCCGTCCTCCATCTTCGGACTGAACAGCCTGCCACGCGACCAGACCGAGGCAACCTCATCCAGATCAGACCACAGACCCGCACCGATACCGGCCAGGAACGCCGCCCCCATGGCCGTCGTCTCGATCTGGGCCGGACGCTCCACATCCGTCTGAACCATGTCCGCAAGAAACTGACAGAGCCAGTCATTGGCAGACATGCCGCCATCCACGCGAAGCTGCGTCGGACGGGCACCCCCGTCACTGACCATCGCCTTCACGAGATCATAGGTCTGATAAGCCACGGACTCGAGCGCCGCACGCGCGATATGCGCCGCCGTCGCATCCAGCGTCAGACCGCTGATCAGACCCCGCGCCTCAGGCTCCCAGTGCGGTGCACCAAGACCGACAAAGCCCGGAACCATGTAAACACCATGCGAATGCGGAATCCGCGTCGCCATGTCATCGGTCTGGGACGCATGCGTGATCAGATGCAGCCCGTCACGCAGCCACTTGATCGCCGCACCGGCCACAAACGCAGACCCCTCCAGAGCATAGGCCGTCCGGCCATCAATCCGGTAGGCAACCGTCGTCAGCATCCGCTGCGTCGATTTCACAGGCTTGTCACCCGTGTTCATCAGAACGAAACAGCCCGTGCCATAGGTGGACTTCACGGAACCCGGCTCGAAACACGCCTGACCGACAACCGCACACTGCTGATCACCCCCCATCCCCGCAACAGGAACGGAACGGCCCAGAATCTCGGGATCGGTCTCGCCGAAAATACAGCTGTTATCCCTCACCTCCGGAAGCAGGGATTTCGGAACCCCGACCATCGCAAGAAGATCGTCATCCCACTGCTGACGATGAATATCGAACAGCATCGTCCTCGACGCATTCGTAATATCCGTCGCATGAACACGACCGCCCGTCAGACGCCACAGCAGGAAACAGTCAATCGTCCCGGCCGCAAGCTCACCCTTCTCGGCACGCGCCCGGACGCCCTCAACATTCTCAAGAATCCAGGCCAGCTTGGTCGCAGAGAAATACGGATCCAGAACAAGACCGGTCCGCTCCGTCACCAGAGCCTCCCGACCCTTCTCCTTCAGACGCGCACACAGACGCGCCGTGCGGCGATCCTGCCAGACAATCGCATTGTAAACCGGCTGACCCGTCGCACGATCCCACACGACAATCGTCTCACGCTGGTTCGTAATGCCGATCGCCGCAATCGTCTCCGCACCGCCCGACGCCTCCACGGCCTCGCGCGCCGTATCCACCGTGTCGCGCCAGATATCCTCCGGATCATGCTCAACCCAGCCGGCATTGGGATAATGCTGCGTAAACTCCCGCCGCGCGACCGACAGCTCACGACCTTCACGGTCAAAAACGATGCTGCGGGTGGACGTGGTGCCCTGGTCAATCGCCAGAATACGATCCTGTCTGGTCATTCTTATATTCCTTCTTGCCTCGTCAGGATGATGCAGTTGCCTGATGATTCAGTTGCCGGACAGCTCATCCGGAACCCGCCTGTCCGCCATAAAGGGCTTGAGAAGACACTGGAAAGCACCGCCGCCGATCACACCGCCGATCAGCGGCGCAACAACCGGAACCCACCAGTAATTCATCGGACCCGGAAGCGCCTGCCCGCCCCAGCCGGCAAACCAGCAGAACAGACGCGGCCCGAAATCACGCGCCGGATTGATCGCCCAGGCCTCCAGATAACCGGCACTGGCCCCGATGATCGCGACCAGAAGACCAATCATCAGCGCGCCCATATTGGCCGTCGGAGCCATCGTGTTGAACTCATAGGTGATCGCGAAAATCCCGAACACCAGCATCGCCGTCAGAATGATCTCATCAGAAAACGCATGCATCGGCGTGATGAAATCACCCGGATGCGTGAAGAACACACCCGCCGCAGCCCCGTCATGCAGACGGTCAATCCCGTGCGTGAGGGCAAAATGATCAATCACGGGAGAAAACAGCGCATAGACCACAATCGCACCCAGAAAGCCCCCGACAACCTGAGCCGCAACATAAGGAACCGTCTTGCGCCACGGAAACCCGCGGAACAGAGCCAGAGCCAGCGTCACCGCCGGATTGGCATGCGTCCCCGAAACCATCCCCGTGGTGTAGATCGCAATGGTCACGCTCAGACCCCAGACAATACAAACCCCCCAGTACGCCAGCTTGTACGGGCTGGGATCATAAAGCGTATACATCGCCGCCACGGAATCCCCGAAAACGATGATGATAAATACCGCAATACACTCAGCGATCAGCTCGCCGATAAACTTCCTGCCTTCGCTCATTTCTGTTCTTCTTCTCACAGCGAAACAGGCCAGACCGGACCATCCGGTCTCAGCCGGAAACGACTGAATTCACATAGTCCGCAACAGCCTCACGCTCCTTCGCCGACAGATGCAGACCAAGCTTGCTCCGGCGCCACAGAACATCCTCCGGACGGCGGACCCACTCCTGTGAAACCAGATAGTCAACCTCGCGCGTGGTCAGACCACCCCCGAGATCCGTCCCCAGATCAGCCATGGACTGAGCCGAACCGAGAATCTCATAAGCCCGCGTGCCGTAGCTGCGCATCAGACGCCAGGCCAGCTGCTCCGGCAGGAACGGCGCCGCAGCCCTCAGACGGGCCAGAGCCCCCTCAAACCCGCCGACACCCAGATCACCGCCCGGCAGAGCCGCATCCGCCGTCCAGGACCCGCCACGAACTGCAGGCAGAACCGGCTCCAGCTTCTCCAGAGCATGTTCGGCAAGCTTGCGGAACGTCGTGATCTTGCCACCGAAAATCGACAGAAGCGGCGCACCGCCCTGCGTGTCCAGATCCAGAACGTAATCGCGCGTCACGGCAGACGCATTCTTGGCCGCATCATCATAAAGCGGACGCAGACCGGCATAGCTCCACACCGCATCGGACGGCTTCACATTCGTCGTGAAATACCTGTTCACACTCTCACACAGATAGCTCACCTCAGCCGGAGAAATCTCCACACGGCCCGGCTCCGCATTCCACGCCTCATCCGTCGTGCCGATCAGCGTAAACTTCTGCTCATAGGGAATGGCAAACACGATCCGCCTATCCGGATTCTGGAAAATATAACACTGCGGCCCGTCAAAAATCTGCGGAACGACAATGTGGCTCCCCTTCACAAGACGCACGGTCTTGGAATGAGACACCGAAAGCTGACGGTTCAGAAGATGCGCAACCCACGGACCACCCGCATTGACAATCGCACGCGCCCGCACCGAGGACGTCACCCCGCTGCTGCCGGACATGTCCTGAAGATCAGCCTCCCAGAACTCACCCTCACGACGCGCCCCCGTCAGCATCGTCCGCGTGCGGATCTCCGCCCCGCGATCCCGCGCATCCATCGCATTGAGCACCACCAGACGGCTGTCCTGAACCCAGCCGTCAGAATAGATGAAACCATACTCATATTCAGGCTTCAAAGGACGCCCGGCAGAATGCTGCCGCAGCTTCACCCCGCGGGACTTCGGAAGCTTCATCTTCGGCGCAAGATGATCATAAAGGAACAGACCCGCACGCAGCATCCAGCGCGGGCGCAGATCCTTCGAATGCGGCAGCACGAAACGCAGCGGCCACATGATGTGCGGCGCAATCGCCAGCAGACGGTCGCGCTCGATCAGCGCCTCGCGCACCAGCCGGAACTCGTAATATTCCAGATACCGCAGACCGCCATGAATCAGCTTCGTGCTGGAAGAGGAGGTATAGCTGGCAAGATCATCCTGCTCGACCAGCAGAACAGACGCCCCGCGCCCGGCCGCATCACGCGCAATTCCGGTCCCGTTCACCCCTCCGCCGATGATCAGCAGGTCATAAACCGGTTTTTCCTGTGCAGACATGACGGGTCCCGTTCGCTGTTTCTGGCAAGTGCTCGCCTTTATTCGTAAACGAACATTCACTCAGGAAGCAAGTAAAACCGAACATATTTATGTTCGCTTCCGAACATCTGGCGCAATGTGAAGCGCAACCCCGCTCTTCTCCAGAATCTCCCGCACCGGCAGCGGCGGCGGACGATCCGTGAAAAACGCACTCACCTGCGAAATATGCCCTGCCCTCACCAGCGGCCGGCGACTGAACTTCGTATGATCCGCTAACAGAAAAACATGCCGCGAGTTCCGCATGATCGTCCGCGCGCAGCGCACCTCATCCGCATCGAAATCCAGAAGCGTCCCGTCCTCATCGATTCCGCTGATCCCGACCACGCCGTAATCGGCACGATACCCCTCCAGAACCTCCAGAGCCGCAGGCCCGAGAATCCCCCCGTCCCGCACCCGCACCGTCCCGCCCGCCACCACGACACGGCACTCCGGATCCCGCGCCAGAACACTCGCGACATGCAGGTTGTTCGTAATCACACGCAGCCGCGCATGCCCCGACAGAGCCCGCGCAAAAGCCTCCGTCGTCGTGCCGATATTCACAAACAGGGACGCCCCGTCCGGAATGGCCGCAGCCGCACAGGCCCCGATCGCCTCCTTCTTGCTGCGATCAAGAATTTTCCTGTCGTAATAATCAATATTCTCAACAGAAGACGGAGCCGCCGCTCCCCCGTGATGCCGGATCAGCAGCCCCGCATCCGCCAGGGTCCGCACGTCACGCCGGATCGTCTGAACCGCAACCCCCGACAGCCGCGCCAGATCCTCATGAGAGGCATATCCCCTGCGGCAGACCTCGGAAATAATCGCCTGATGCCTCGGATTCATCCCGCCTGCTCCGCCCGGTCACGCGCCAGAACCGCCAGAACCGCCGCGCCATACCGCTCCAGCTTGGACCGCCCGACCCCGCGAACCTCTCCCAGGGTCGCAATCGAATCCGGACAGTCCAGAGCAATATCGTGCAGAACCGAGTCATGGAAAATGACATAAGGCGGAATGTCCTGCTCCTGCGCCTCACTCCGCCGCCAGGACCGCAGCGCAACAAACCGCCGCCGCGCCTCCTCCGGAAGATCCTCCGGAACCGCATTGCGCGAGACACCCGGACGCCGCTCTTCCTTGGGAACAAGAGGATCAACCCGCATCCGGATCTCCTCCTCCCCGCGCAGAACAGGCCGCGCCCGCTCCTGATCCAGAGCCAGCCCCCCGTGATCATCCGGCGCCATCAGAATGCCCCTGGCAATCAGCTGACGGCTGACACTGCGCCAGAACGCCTCCCCCTGATCCTTCCCGATCCCCCACACCGAAAGCCGCTCATGCCCGTGCTTCTCCACGGACTCCGTCACCTTCCCGCGCAGAACATTGATGACATGGATCAGACCGAACCGCTGTCCCGTCCGGTAAACCGCAGACAGCAGCTTGCGCGCCGCCTCCGTCCCGTCAAACGTCGCAACCGGCGTCCGGCAGTTGTCACAATGCCCGCAGGGCCCGGACAGAACCTCACCGAAACACGCCAGAAGCGCCGTCGTCCGGCAGCCCGTCGTCTCCGTCAGCGCATTCATCGCCTCCAGACGCCCGCGCATGATCCGCTTCTCACTGTCCGGAGCCTGGGACTGATCCAGCCAGTACCGCGCCCGGACCATGTCCTCCCCGCCATAAAGCAGAAGCGTATCCGACGGCAGACCATCACGCCCCGCACGCCCGATCTGCTGATAATACCCCTCCGGAGACGACGGCATGTCCAGATGAATCACCGCCCGCACGTCCGGACGGTCAATCCCCATCCCGAACGCAACCGTCGCGACAATCACAACCGGCTCCCCCGAACGGAACCGGATCAGAGCCGCACGCTTCTCCTGCGGAGACAGCGCCGCATGATAGGCCAGAGCCGGCCAGCCCTGCGTCACGAGCGACGCGGCAACACGCTCGGTCCGCGCACGGCTGCCGCAGTAGACAATACACGCCGCCCCCTCATGCGGTGCCAGAGCCGAAACGAGCTGTCGCATCTCCCCACCCTTGGGCAGGGCAGAGATAAACAGATTGGACCGGTGGAAACTCGCAACAAGCGTCTCCGCCTCTGGCATCGCCAGAGCCGAAAGAATGTCCTGCCGCGTCCGCGCATCCGCCGTCGCCGTCAGGGCAATCCGCGGAACCCCGGGAAAGGACTCCGGAAGACAGGCCAGAGCACGATACTCCGGCCGGAACTCATGCCCCCAGGCCGAAATACAATGCGCCTCATCAATCGCAATCACGGACACACGCTGCCGCGACAGCCGCGCAACCATCCCCGGAGCCAGAAGACGCTCGGGAGAAATATAGAGAAAATCCAGCTCACCGGCCGCAAGATCGGAACGGACCCGCGCCGCCTCCTCCGCAGGAAGCTCCGAATGCAGCGCCCCGGCATTGATCCCGAGCTGCCTCAGGGCCGCCACCTGATCATCCATCAGCGCAATCAGCGGAGAAATCACAAGCCCCGTCCCCGGACGGCACAGCCCCGGAACCTGGTAGCAGACACTCTTCCCGCCACCCGTGGGCATCAGGACAAGCACATCCCGCCCGTCCATGACACGCCCGACCGCCTGAGCCTGAAGCCCCCGGAAATCCGGAAACCCGAAAACCTCCCGCAGAACCAGAGCAGGATCGCGCCCGACAAACCGGTCGCGGACACTCACCTGATCCTCACCGGGAACCCAGCCCGGATCATCCGCAATATCTGCAAAAAAATCAGTCACGAAACCAGGATGGCCTGACCTTCGGAAATTTTCCAGACGTAATCAGGTTTTTCCACACCGGTCAGACGATGCGCGATCAGAATCACCGTCCGCCCCTCAGCCACACGGTTCAGAGTGGCCAGAAACTCCATCTCCGTCTGTGAATCGAGACCCGTCGCAGGCTCATCCAGAAGCAGAACCGGCGCACCGGACAGAAGCGTCCGCGCCAGCGCAATCCGCCGCCCCTGACCACCGGACACGCGAACACCACCCTCACCCAGCCAGGTATCAAGACCCTGCGGCAGCTCACGAACCACATCGCCGACAGCCGCATCATCCAGAGCCCGCCACAGATCATCCTCAGACGCGTCCGGACGCCCGAGCAGAAGATTGGCACGGATCGTATCATCAAACAGATGCGTCGCCTGAGACAGCCACGCCACACGCTGCCGCACGGACACATCCGAAACCGACGCAAGATCAGCCCCGCCCAGAAGAATCCGCCCGCCCTCAGGGGAGACAACCTTGAGAAGCAGAGCCGCCAGGCTGGACTTCCCCGCTCCCGACGGACCAAGGATCACAACGCGCGACCCGGCAGGAATATCAAGGCTGAGACGATCCAGAACCTTCGGACCGTCCTCGCGCCAGCGGAACGTCACGGAATCAAACCGGATATCCGTCTCCTCCGGCGCCGGAAGCAGCGCACCGCCCCCCGCACGCACTCGCCGCTCCTCAGGCCCCGCAGCCGCGACCACACGCCGCGCCGCAGCCCCCATCATGCCGGACAGCATCCCCGCCCGCGTCAGGGACGACACGCTCTCAAATCCCGCCAGAACCAGAAAGATCAGACCGACAGCCGGAACAACGGGAAGCACCGAAAACCCCGTCCCCGTCACGGCCAGAAGCAGAAGCACAACCGCACCATAACCGCACAGCCGCGACACACCATCCGCCAGAGCCATCCGCCACGCCAGAGCCGCCTGACACCGCATCAGCTCCTCATCCGCCTCACGCACCCGACCGAGCATCCGCTCCTCGGACCCGAACGCACGGATCTCACGAATCCCGCTCACAAGATCCAGAACCCCCACGCGCAGACGCCCCAGAGCCTGAAGCTGAACACCCCCCTCCTGGCGGCTGATCCGCATCGCCGTCACCGGAACGACAAAACAGGACACCAGAAACAGAAGCACCACGGCAGACGCCAGAGGCACGTCATAACGCGCCAGAGCAAACCACAGAACCGGCAGGATCACGCAGGCCGCAACGGCAGGCAGAAGCACACGAAGATAAAGCCCGTCCAGAGCCTCGATATCGCTCACAAGCCGCGACAAAAGCTCCCCCGCACGGCGGAAACCAAGCCCCGCCGCAGCCCCGCCCGCCAGCCTGCGGAAAAACCACACGCGCAGATCCGCCAGAGCCCGGAACATCGCCCCGTGCGCATAAAGCCGCTCGGCATAACGGAAAACAACCCGACACACACCCAGAACGGCCAGAGCCGAAGACCCCACGACCAGAGCCCCGGTCACAGCCCCCGAATACCGCAGACCGGCCCCGCGCATCAGCGCCAGACCACAGCCCAGAGCCACAACCGAAAGCACGACACCCGTCACCAGCCGCACACGCTGCGGCTTCCACAGACCGACAACCTCACGGATCGCCGCAACATCCGTCAGAGCCTCCTCCTGCCCGGCAAGATCCGCCAGAGCCTCGCTGGATTTTCTACGCCCGCGCATCATCAGACCTCCGAACCCCGGACGACACAGCCACCCGACAGAACGACACGATGCCCGGAAATCGCCTCAGCCGCCCCCGAATGCGTCGCCATGATCACCGTCCGCCGCGCCGCAAGACGCCGCAGACTCTCAAACACATCCGCCTCCGTCGCAGGATCGAGATGCGCCGTCGGCTCATCCAGAAGCAGAAGCGGCGCATCCTTCAGCCAGGCCCGGGCAATCGCAACACGCTGCGCCTGCCCGCCGGAAAGACCAAACCCGCCCTCACCCACCGGCGTATCCAGACCATCGGGAAGAGACGGAAGAAACCGGTCCACAGCCGCCGCACGCAGCGCCGTAAACAACTCCGCCTCCGTCGCCTCCGGACGCGCGAACAGAACGTTCTCACGCAGCGTCCCGGCAAAAAGAACCGGACGCTGCCCGATCCAGGACGTCATCCGCGCCAGACTGTCCGGTGCGATATCCCGCAGATCCGTGCCACTGAACAGAACACGACCGCTGCCAGGACGCACAAAGCCAAGCAGAAGCTCCATGACAGTCGATTTGCCAGACCCCGAAACCCCCGAAAGAATCAGCGCCTGCCCCGCGGGGACGGCAAAACTCACATCCGAAAGAGCCTGCCCCCGCGCCGGGTCCCACGTAAAACTCACATCCTCGAACGCAACAGAAACCCCCTCCGGCCCGACAGACTGCAAAGGCGCCCCCGCCTCGCGCTCCGCAAGCTCCGGAAGCTCCAGAACCGAAGACGCCAGCCCCTGGGCATGGGCACGATCCTGATAGGCCAGGGCAAGACCACGGAACGGCGCGAAATACTCAGGAACAAGCAGAAGAACGAACATCCCCCGCGTCACCGCAGCAGCCGGAGCCGCAACATGATCCGGATGCGCCGAAATCATCGCCTGAATCCCGCTCACACCATGCGCATCCGCAAGCGCGATCCCGATCAGGGCCACAACCATCGCAACATCGATGGAGGCAGAGGACAGAAACGCAACACGCAGGATTTTCATCGTCCGGACACGCAGATCAGACGCCGCCTCCGCCAGACGCCGCGCCTCATCCTCAGCCCGGCCCGCCAGAACAATCGTCGCAATCCCGCGGATACGGTCAAGAAACCGCGCCTGAAGCCGCGTCATCGCCAGAAACTGATTGCGCGACGCAACCGCCGCACCGATCCCGAACACCGCCTGACACACCGGAACCGCCGCACCGCAAACCAGAAGGATCAGAGCTGCAAACGGCTGAACCGCAAAAGCACACACAAGCAGAAGAGCCGGGATCGCCATCCACAGAACCGAAGCCGGAACCCAGCGCGAGAAATACCCGTCAGCCGCCTCGATCCGGTCAACGATCAGAGCCGCAAACGCCCCGCTGTGACTGCGCCGCAGCAGCGCAGGACCATGCGCCACGACACGCCCCATAACGTCCCGCCGCAGACGCCGCCGCGCCACCTCTCCGGCCCGCGCGGCCAGCCCCTCGGACACGATCCCCGCCACGACCCGCAAAAGCGCACAGACCGCAAACCCGGCCACACCCCATAAAGGAACACCGTCAGCCATGCCGGCCTCCGGCTCCGCACCGCCCCCGGCCATCGTACGCGCCAGAACCGGCCCGAGCACCGATGCAAGGCACCACATCTGCCCCGCCCCCAGAAGCGCGGAAACCATGGATATCAGAATAACGGGACTGCCCGCCCTGAACCCCAGCCGCATCTGCGCCTTCGTCCAGAGCCGTATCGCTGCCTTAGTGTCGCTCATACCGGCTCTATACCGGACTCCCGGACAACGAGACAGTCACCAGACGAAAAGGTGCCGTGTGCCACCGTCAGAACCCGCCCGGCACGCTGTTCCCGCTCTGCAACAGTTCCGCATGAAACGATGTCATTTTCTGAACCGGAAAAGATAAGATACAAATAATAACCAATTAAATATGGCGAATCGGTAAATATTTATAATACTGAATGAGTGCGACTCAGGCACTTGCAAGTAAAAATATTTGCAATTTTTTCTAAATTCCTGGACACGGAAATAAAAATATGGCCCGCGTCGTCAAAAATCCCTACTCCCAGTCCTCCTCTTCAAAGCTCTCCGTCCCCGAACTGACAAACGCCGATCTCAGCACCCTCGCAAATGATCCGGATACATTCTTCGAAAGTCCCGCAAACCGGGCCAAATTCTTCGGTGTCTCCGGAGATGTGCTCCGCAGGCGCCTGACGGATTACGGTATTAAAAACGGCATCGACAACGCCGCGATGATCAAGACGATCATCACCGTCATCGATATCTGAAGCCCTGATATCATGACCACATTCAGCTCAGAACCCGCCCCGGACTTCGAGCTGAGCAGATATGGCGAGCATATCGCCATATCTGTCACCAACTCCTGTCCGCTGAAATGCGCCCACTGCGTCTCAGGCTCCTCCCCGGACACGAACCGCGGCGCCCCGGGCCTCGCAGAAGCCTTCGGAGACTATCTCCGCCTGCGCCCCAACGTCAGCTTCGTCACCTTCACAGGCGGAGAACCCTTCCATCACACCAGAGAACTCAGACAGTTCGCCGCCATCGTCTCCGGACACGGCGCACGCTACGGCGCGATCACCAGCGCCTTCTGGGCAAAATCACCGGAAAGCTGCGAGAAAGCGCTCGCCGCCGTCCCGGACATAAAATTCATGACCGTCTCGACAGACGTGCATCACCAGTCCTTCATCCCCCTGGGCCACGTCCACAACGCCATGAAAGCCATGCGCGCCCGCAAGGCAAAAATAACCGTCCGCCTCACCCATGCTGAAATCATGACGGATGAGGAAAAAAACTCCGCGACGAACTCAGCGGATTTCTCAGACCGGAAGAAGCGCAACACGCTACGGGCTGTGCCCCTCAACCGGACCACACGTGTTCGAGGACGGACGCGTCATCCCCTGCTGCAACACCATCGTCTCGCTCAGAACCCGCGCACACCCGCTCGATTTCGGAAATATCCTGCTGGACAGCCCGGAACAGACAACACGACGGGAACAGGAAAACACGCTCTGGGCCGCCATCAAGTCACTCGGCTTCGACTGGCTGCGCGAACAGCTCGTCGCACATGACAGCCGCTTTGAAACCTACTGGCCCCTGAGCACCTGCGATTTCTGCTTCGATGTCTGCCAGGACGGACCCGTGCGGAGCGCCATACAGGACATCCTCGCACAGCCGCAGACCGCCCTGTTCATCCACGCCCTGCTGGCCCGGGAATACAACCACGACACATCCCGGAACATGCTGCCCGAACTGGCCCGCGCCTGCCTCAGACAGACAGCCGGTGCCGACAGCACCCCCCGCACACATCCCGAACTCACACCCTGAACACGAGACAGCCCGGATCAGAACACCGCCGAAGCCACGCCTCCCTCAGGAGAAAGGCTCCGGCGGATCCGCCAGAACAATCCCCCGGAACGTAAACCACGTCCCCTCATCCGGACGGCTTTTGACAGACATCCTCGCACCAAGCTGCCGGGAAAACCCGTTGATCAGACGCAGGCCAAGCCCGGAACTCTCCTTCGTCATGCCAATCCCGTTATCCCCGGCACGAACCGTCGCCATGTTCCCCTCCTTCCGCACAAGAAGAGAAACCTTCCCCTGACGACCATCCGGAAACGCATACTGCACCGCGTTGGTCATGATCTCCGTCAGAAGAAGAGTCAGAGGCACCGCCTGATCCGGCGTCAGGGTAATGTCATCCGCATCAAAATGCAGACGCACCTCCGCTGCCCCCTCCCGCGCGGAACTCCCGCTCAGAACGATCTGCGCGCTCAGCTCACGCAGAAAAGGCCGGACATGAAAGCTCTTGGTATCCCCGCTGTCATAAAGATACCGGTGCAGCGTCCCCAGAGACCGCACACGCTCACGCGCCCGCAGAACCTGAGCCTTCGCCTCCCGATCGGCAATCCGGCTCGCCTGAAGATTGAGAAGAGACGCAATGATCTGAAGATTGTTCTTCACACGGTGATGCGCTTCCTTAAGAAGCTCACGCTGCCCCTCAAGAGACAGCTCAAGCTCGGTCTCCCTGCGCGAGAGACGCGCCGTCACCAGATGAAACGCCCAGACAAACTGACGGAACTCCAGAGGCATCCCCCGGCGGCTGACCTGAAACTGACCCGTCTTCTCCCAGCTCACCGCAGCCGCCTTGAGCTTCTGCACGGGACGCAGGACAAGCTCCCTCGCACCGATCGCAACCCCGATCAGAGCCGCCGTCAGCATCCCGGCCAGAACAGCCAGCCAGACAACAAACAGACTGCCCGCACTGCGCTCGGCCGGAGACAGAGGCTTGCCCGCCAGAACAGGCACCGCCCCCCCCAGATACGCCGTCTGCCAGAGATACCCCTTTGAAACCCAGGCATCCGCCAGAGTCCGCCGCTGGTCTCCCGATGCCGAAAAAACAGCCTTTACACGGGAATCAGAAAGAATGTCCGGCGGCAGCGTCCAGCCACACTCCGGACAGATGGCAACAGCACCGGCGTCCTTGTTCAGAAGCCAGACCTGAC
Source organism: Acetobacter sp. AN02 (assembly GCF_029759835.1). GTDB lineage: Bacteria > Pseudomonadota > Alphaproteobacteria > Acetobacterales > Acetobacteraceae > Acetobacter. Next base: position 5,410 of record NZ_JAJJND010000011.1, on the reverse strand, counting down.
TCCCCTCCAGCCCCTCCTCAGGATGAACCGAACCATGCGTGTCCGATATCAGTGGCAGAATGCTCTGCTCAAGCGGCATCGCCGCCACAACCTGACCCTGCGGAACCTCCCGGCTGGAATCACTGTACGTCGCAGACGGAGAAAACGCCCCGACCATAATCAGCAGATAGGGAACACCCCGGTCAGTCACGACGGAAAAAGGCGGATTGCCGGTCCGCTGAACATGGGAGACGACAACGTGCTCACAGTTCCCGCCCGAAGACGTCAGCTCACCCGACCGCCCGATCTCGCCGGACGGCTTCACACTGCCGATAAAACAGAACCTGCTCCCGCTGAGATTCTGAACCAGCATAACGTCACGGGCAAAAAGCTCGGAATAGGGATCAAGAACCGCCGTGGTCTCAAGAACGGAACCGATCCGGTCAACATCATGGTTGAGCCGGAACTTCATCCTCCGGACCAGATCCTGAAGCCCGACCTCGGAAGGCCGCGTCCACTGCTGATAGCTGTTCCAGATCAGAATGCTGCCGAGAACGGAAACCGGAGCAAGAGACCCGATCACGATCACTGACAGCCGGGCGTTGACCGAAGCCATACGCCTGCCAAGCAATCTACGTAGCGCGCGTAACATGCACAGACCGGCCCTCGTCACACATCCCGGAGCGCCCTCCCGCGGGCAGCCTGACCATAAAGCCGGACAGGGAAACCCTAATCCGGCTTGCCCCTGCTCTGCTCAATCAGGTCCAGAAGCTCCTGCGGAACCGGCTCGCTGGCCACATCATCAAACAGCTGATGCAGCCCCTTGCGCAGCCACAGATCAAATACAGGATCCGCAGCCTTCCCTGACGCTCCGGACTTCCTGTCCTTCTCCGTCATAAGAAAACACCCCGATCCGTAGTAATAGCCATCAGCCCGCAGCCATTCGCCCACACCAGAAATCAACACGACCGCGGCCCCCATTCAGACCATCTCCGGCTCGGAACGGCCGGAAACGGAAGTCGAGGTTCTCCGGCGACGAAGCAGCATCTCGCGCAGCTCGCCCGCCTTCTGACGCAGCCTGTCATCGGACGGAAGATCGCCGGACATCCAGGCCTCAAGCTGACGCCGGGCCCGGAACACCCTGCTCTTGGCCGTTCCTACAGCACACCCGGCAATTTCCGCGAGCTCCTGATAACTCATCCCCTGAAGCACAACAAGAACCAGAGCCTCACGCTGGTCAGCCGGCAGAAGACCCAGCGCAAGCGCCAGATCCTTCACAGCCAGACGATCTTCCTGGTCCGGATCAGTGGAAAGAAAGCTGCCCGGAACATCATCAATATCCGTCGTCGCCCGCTTGCGGCGCAGATCGGAAATGAAGCGGTTTCTCAGAATCCTGTGCATCCAGGCCGCAAAATTCGTACCCGGCGTAAAACTGTCCTGCGCCGACAGCGCATTGCACACCGCATCCTGAACCAGATCCTCAGCCGCTGCACGGTTGCGGGTCAGAGCCAGAGCCTGCACGCGAAGCTTCGGGAGAATCACCACCATCTGGTCATGAAATGTATCTGACATCGTTTTCGTTCTCCCTGCACTTTTGAAACATCAATGAACGGGAAAAACGAAAGGTTGCGAATTCATCTTCACATGAACGTGAGGTCACGCAACGCCGGACGGAACACCCCCCGCGGCACGCTGCTCGGACAGAAGCCGCCGCGCCCTCGACACCCGCGCCTTCACCGTGCCCACCGCAACCCCGGTGATCAGGGCAACCTCCTCACAGCTCATCCCCTGAGCCGCAACAAGAATCAGAGCCTCACGCATCCGGGGCGGAAGATCCCGCAGCATCCGGTCCAGATCCCGGATGTCATCCTGAATGACAGCACGCGGCGCATGAGACAGACTGATCCCCGCCTCCGCCTCATCCATCACCTCAGCCTCACGCCGGTGCCTGCGGACCTGCTCGAAAAACAGATTCCGCAGAATCGTAAACATCCACGCCTTCTGACTCGTCCCCTCGGTAAACTGGTCCTGAGCCGCCAGAGCACGGACGATCGTCTCCTGAACCAGATCATCCGCACGGACCGGATCATGGGTCAGAAACCGCGCGAAACCACGAAGAGCAGGCAGCAGCGAAACCAGAGAACCACGAAAGTTCTGATTTTCCGTGGTTTTTATGCCACCCTCCGCGTCTCTCACATCAAGTACCCTTTCGGATGCGTGCAGACCATGCAATCGTAATGACCCGCAACCGTTACCAGACGCGCAAAGGAGTCGACCCTGATGTCTGAGTCGCAGCGAAGCGAACTCATCCGTACCCTTCCCTATGCGCGCCGCTTCGCCCGGGCCCTTACCGGAAGCCAGTCCGACGGCGATCTTCTCGTTGCAGAAAGTCTGCGGGATCTCTCACGAAGCCCCTCCGGCCAGCTCGCCGCCCGCCTCACCCTGTATCAGGCCATTTGCGAACGGGCCGCAAGAGTTCTTTCAGACGCGGAAGACATCACCAGCCGGTGCCTCCTCCTCCTGATCTCACTCGAAGACCTCCCGGAGGAAGAAGCCGCAGACGTCCTCAGACTGTCCCCCGATCAGGCAGACACGCTGCTCGCGAAAACATATGAAACTCTGAAAGCCTCCGCCCGGACCTCGATCCTCATCATCGAGGACGAACCCGTCATCGCCATGGACATCGAAGACCAGGTCCGGGCCTGCGGACACACGATCGCCGGCGTCGCCCACACACACAAAGAGGCCGTGGCGCTTGCCCGGGAACAGAAACCCGGCCTCATCCTCGCAGACATCAACCTCGGAACCGGCGGGAACGGGATCGAGGCCGTGGCCGAAATCCTCCGGGACAACGACGTCCCGGTCATCTTCGTCACCGCCTATCCCGAATCCCTCCTGACCGGAAACACCGTGGAACCGGCCTTCGTCATCACAAAACCCTTCGAACCCACAACACTCGCCATCGCAACATACCAGGCCACATCCGGCGGCGTCCGCGTCCCCTGAATCAGCCGCCATAAAACCCCGTTCCCCGGATCACGCCCCCGGCAGGCAGTTTTTTTCTCCCCGCCCCTTGCGTGATCCCGCCCCCCGGACCAGTCTCCCGCGCATGGCACCCCCGGTTCTCGCACTCCAGGACATCACTCTCACCCTCGGCGGAAAACCCCTCCTCGGAGGCGCGGAACTCTCCGTCGCACCCGGAGAGAAAATCTGCCTCGTCGGCCGGAACGGCTCCGGCAAGTCCACATTGCTGAAAATCGCCGCAGGCATGCTGCAGGCCGATTCAGGAACCCGCTTCCTCCAGCCCGGATGCGCCCTGCAATACCTCCCCCAGGAACCGGACCTCTCAGGCCACGCAACAACCCTGGACTACGTGCAGGCCGGACTGACCGACCCCACGCAGGACTGGCGCGCAACCGCCATGCTCAGCGCACTGGGAATGACCGGAGAGGAAAACCCGGCCCATCTCTCCGGCGGAGAAGCCCGCCGCTGCGCCCTCGCCCGCGTTCTCGCCGCAGAACCCGACGTCCTGCTGCTGGATGAGCCGACAAACCATCTCGACGTCCCGGCCATCGAATGGCTGGAACGCGAACTGCTCTCCCTGCGCACCGCCATCGTCATCATCAGCCATGACCGCCGCATGCTCGAAACCGTCTCGAAAAGCGTGGTGTGGCTCGATCGCGGAACAAGCCGCAGACTGGATCAGAGCTTCGCGAAATTCGAAGCCTGGCGGGAAGACGTGCTCGAACAGGAAGAGCGCGACCTTCATAAACTCGACCGCCAGATCGCCCGGGAAGAAGACTGGATGCGCTACGGCGTCACCGCACGCCGCAAACGCAACGTCCGCCGCGTCGCGGAACTCGCCGCCCTCAGAACCACACGCCGCGAAACCGTCCGCGCACAGGGCAACGTCACCCTGACATCCCACGCCGCCGGAACATCAGGAAAACTCATCACCGTCGCGGAAAATATCTCGAAATCATGGGGCGAACGCCCGATCGTCAGAAACCTCGACCTCCGGGTCCTGCGCGGAGACCGCCTCGGAATCGTCGGCCCCAACGGCGCGGGAAAAACCACCCTGCTTCGCCTGCTCACCGGAGCGGATCAGCCCGACAGCGGAACCGTCACCACAGGCGCATCCCTCTCCATGGTCACACTGGACCAGCAGCGCCAGACCCTCAGCCCCGACACCACATTAAGCGACACCCTCACAGGCGGCAGCGGAGATATCGTCCAGGTCGGATCGGAAAAACGCCACGTCATCGGCTATATGAAAGACTTCCTGTTCCGGCCCGAACAGGCCAGAACCCCCGTCGGAAATCTCTCAGGCGGAGAACGCGGACGGCTCATGCTCGCCTGCGCCCTCGCAAAACCCTCCAACCTCCTGATCCTCGACGAACCGACAAACGATCTCGATATCGAAACCCTCGACCTGCTTCAGGACATGCTCGCCGCCTATGACGGCACCGTCATACTCGTCAGCCACGACCGAGACTTCCTCGACCGCGTCGCAACCTCCGTCCTCGTCGCGGAAGGTAACGGATCATGGGTCGAATACGCAGGCGGATACAGCGACATGCTCGCCCTGCGGAACAGCTTCACACAGGCCTCCGAACCGCCCGTATCCCGCCAGACCCAGACCCCGGCCGCCGCAGCCACACCGGCACAAGCCACACCGGCACAACGCAGCGCCCCCCGGAAAAAACTGAGCTACAAGGACCAGCACGCGCTCGACAGACTGCCCGAAGAAATAGCAGCGCTCGAGACACGGATCAGCACCCTGCGCGAAACCCTCGCAGACCCCGGGCTCTACACAAAAGACCCGAAAAAATTCACATCCCTCACGGACCAGCTGACCACCACAGAGGAAAATCTCACCCGCGCGGAAGAACAGTGGCTGGAACTGGAAATGAAAAAGGAAACCCTCGCCTCCGGCGATCAGGGCTGATTCCATCCGCCCCGCACACCCGCCCGATATCGAAAAATACCGGCAAAGACGCACCGAAGCTTCCCGAAAAAGCATCAATGGCACTGAGACATCACAAAATCCCTCTCATTCTGTGCCTCTCAGCCTCGCTGTGCCCGGGCATCACATCCGCCGCCACGGAATCATTTTCCGACCATAAAGTTCAGGTGACAGAACCCGCCCGCCGGCCACAGCTCAGACTTCGCTCAGATAGAGAACGCCGGTTCGCAACAATGCTGCGTAAGGCCAGAAGCCAGCCCGTTAATTTTGCCGGACATTTTGTTCTGACAACATGGGGATGCGGTGCCGGATGCGTCACGGGCGGCGTCATCAACGTTGCCACAGGGAACGTGACAATGCTCCCCTTCACCCTCTCGGACTGGCCGTTATACCAAAGGCGGTAGCCGCTGACTTGTGTGTGAAGTGACGATTGGCGTCAGTTCTGATTCTCTTGATTTGGGGAGG
>NZ_JAJJND010000109.1 GCF_029759835.1 Acetobacter sp. AN02 | reverse complement strand
TTGTCATCCCATCAACCCCAAGCCATAAAAAACGGGAACTCTCCTTTTGAGTGGATACAAAAAAGGGGGCACGTCACAGGCCACCAATGATCACCCATTCTTCGTCTGTCAGGTCGCCACGCATCCACAGGTCTCCGTAAAGACCAACGTTGAATCACGTCCAAGCCAGTCTGAGAAGATCTTTTGTCAACAGAACCTAACAATTTTGATGTTTTCTTTATTTAGTCATGTTCCGGCACAAGGGGGGGCGACTTTCACTGGCAGAATATTCCGGTACGTGGAAAATTACCCGGGTCGCCGGTGCCGGGTCGATGGTTGCCACGGATGACGCCGGCGCCGGGAAACTGGTGGGAAAGACGGTCATCATCAGTGACAGGACTCCTTCTTTTCCGGAAGACAGCTGTAAGCTGAAAGAACCGGCGACGGCCAGGAAGATGTCTGCTGCAGAAGTCGACAGCTACCTCAGGGACAATCTCGCAGGTCGGGATGATATTGAGCTGAAAGATGACAGTCTGGCAGCATCGCCGGTATTTATCTCAGACGGATGTATTGAAGGATTTGTAACCAAAAAGGGAAATCTCCTGCTGATCGCATGGACGAATGTTTTCTACCAGGTAGAGCGTGTGAAAGCGCACCATGTCGCGTCCGGTCTTGACAGGACGCAGCTGAGAAGATAAGGCTTCGCGCGTCTCCGGGAGTCATAAGCTTCCGGATGCTCCTTCCTGATTTCAGGTTCTGCGCAGCGGATAATGAGGCCCGCCCGGGCTTTTCACGGACCGCTTCCATGCCATCCGGCTGCCGCGCGGCATAACCTGCTTCCTTATGTCCGTATCCGTCATCCGGGACGAAATCTGCATGCATCTTGCCGAACTCAAGGCCAAATCTCCGGCCGATCTTCTGTCATACGCGGAAAGCCTCAATATCGAGAACGCGTCATCCCTGCGCAAGCAGGACATGATGTTCGCGATCCTCAAGACGCTTGCGGACAATGATCAGGCCATCTACGGCGAAGGTACGCTGGAAATCCTGCCTGACGGGTTCGGCTATCTCCGCTCCCCGGAAGCGAACTTCCTCTCCGGGCCGGACGATATCTACATCTCTCCGAGCCAGGTCCGCCGCTTCGGCCTGCGTACTGGTGATACGGTCGAGGGACAGATCCGCGCGCCGCGCGACGGAGAGCGGTATTTCTCGCTGCTCAAGGTCAACACCATCAATTTCGAGCCGCCCGAGGCGGTACGCCACCGGATCAACTTCGACAATCTGACGCCGCTCTATCCCGAGCGCCGCCTGCAGATGGAGATCGAGGGACAGACACCGGCAGAGCCCGAACCTGCGCCCCGCGGCAAGAAAACCCAGACCCGCGACTTCACCCCCCGCGTGATCGATCTGGTCTCCCCGATCGGTATGGGCCAGCGCGCCCTGATCGTCGCGCCGCCGCGTACCGGCAAGACCGTGATGCTCCAGAGCATCGCCACCTCCATCACGACCAATCATCCGGAAGTGTTCCTGATCGTTCTTCTGATCGACGAGCGTCCGGAAGAGGTGACGGATATGGCCCGCTCCGTACGCGGAGAGGTCGTGGCCTCCACCTTCGACGAGCCGGCGACGCGCCATGTTCAGGTGGCGGAGATGGTGCTGGAGAAGGCCAAGCGCCTGGTCGAGCACAAGCGCGACGTCGTGATCCTGCTGGACTCCATCACCCGTCTGGCGCGTGCCTACAACACCATCGTCCCGTCCTCGGGCAAGGTGCTGACCGGCGGTGTGGACGCCAATGCGCTCCAGCGTCCGAAGCGCTTCTTCGGTGCGGCGCGTAATATCGAGGAAGGCGGCTCGCTGACGATCATCGCAACCGCCCTGATCGATACGGGCTCGCGCATGGACGAGGTCATCTTCGAGGAATTCAAGGGCACCGGTAACTCCGAGCTCATCCTCGACCGCAAGCTGGCCGACAAGCGCACCTTCCCGGCCATCGACATCACCAAGAGCGGCACGCGTAAGGAAGAGCTTCTGGTCGATCGCGCCACGCTCTCCAAGATGTGGGTGCTCCGCCGTATCCTTGCGCCGATGGGCACGATGGATGCGATGGACTTCCTGCTGGACAAGCTGAAATACAGCAAGTCCAACAACGACTTCTTCGAGGCAATGAACAACTGAGCCAGGTGCTCCGGCATCTCTCATACGGCTGAGGGCCGCGTCCCGTAAGGGCCGGTCCTCAGCCTTCTGCCGTCCCTTGCCTGATCCGTCCGAAGCGCACGGCGGTATGCCCCTGGGCCGGACGCAGATTCGGCAGGATCAGCATGCAGTGATCCCAGGGCGTGCGGATATCCTCCCCGCCATCCCGGGCAATCACCGTTCCCCGCTCCGGCACGATATCCCCGTTGCGCCAGTTCCGCGTGAACCGCAGCGCGGCTGTCCGGGCCGCCACACTCCGCTCCACCTTTGCATGCAGCGGTCTGCGGCGATGCCGTATATGCCCCTGGTGCGTCATCCCGGTGATCGCAAGAAACCGCGCGACGGTGGCACGGGTGTCCGCAACCGTCTCCGGCATCCAGTGCTCCCCGGCCTCCAGGAGGCAGGCGGCCGCCCGTCCTCCGGCTGCCGTAAAGCGCGGCATGTCAATCAGTCTCAGCCCGTCACGATGTCGCTGATCCGTCACGATCAGACGCGGCGCCCCGATCCTTCGCGCCAGAGCCTGCCCCCGCTCCTGGTCCGGCCCTTCGTCCGGGCCTTCCGCACCTGCGGAACACAGCAGCGCCGGAGCTCCCGGCCAGAGCATGGAGTGAAGATCGAGCACCATATCCGCCGAACCGATAAGCGGGAGCAGACTGCGGACCCGCTCGCGTTCCCTGCTCCCGTGCAGTTCCTCTGAGGAAAAGCCCCAGAGCCGGTTCATATCCTCGTCCAGAAAGCGGGACAGCGCGGGGCGCCCGGGATCGAAGCTGTCAAAGGCAGCAAGATTGAGAAACACGACGGACAGCGTGCCGCAGACGGGACGGAAGCCGGAGGAAAGCAGCTCGTCCAGAACGATGGCTCCGGCAAATTCATTACCGTGCATCAGCGCGGATATCACCACATGCGGCCCGGGCTGCTCCGCACGGAACGTATGCACGCCCTCGATGCCCGTATTGCCTGCCCGCCAGCGGGAGAGATCGGGAGGTGTCAGCCCGATCCGGAACGGCGGCAGCGCCGGGGCGGGCCGGGGCAGCATCTCGGACAGCTCTCTGGGCCGGGGGCGCCGGATGGTGGCGTCCGCGTCCTCCTTCCGGCTGTCCGGTGCGGAGGTCATGGCCGGAGGCAGACCCGCCGGACCATCTCGCGCAGGAAGGTATCGCACCGGACGAGCTGCGTGGCGGCAATCCATTCATCCGGACGATGAGCCTGCCGGATGTCTCCGGGGCCGCAGACAATGCTGGGGACGCCTGCGTTCTGATAGATCCCGGCCTCGGTGCCGTAGGACACCAGCCCCGTCTCGTTGCATCCCGTCACCTGCCGCACGAGCACGGCAAGCGGATCATCCTGCGGCAGATCCAGCGGAGGCAGCTCGTTGAGGATCCGGAAGGACAGGCTGCTCTGCGGATCAGCCGCCTTCATCCAGCTTTCCGTCTGTGCCCGCATGACCTCCTCCATCCGGGCAAGGAATTCACGGGCATCATCTCCGGGGACCGTGCGCCATTCGATCTCCGCCCGGGCCTTGTCCGGAATGATATTGAGCGCTTCTCCGCCCGAGGCCACGCCGATCTGCGTGGTGCTGTGCGGCGGCTCGAATCCCTCGACACGCCGCCCCTTCTCGGCAAAGGCGCGGGCAGATGCGGCGGTCCAGGCCATGGCCTCCCCCAGCGCATGAAGCGCATTCACACCTTCTCCGGGGCGGGAGGAGTGCCCGGCCCGGCCCGTTACGGTCATCTCGGCGGAAAGACGTCCTTTATGGCCCGTCACGGGCGTCATCAGTGTCGGCTCACCCACCACGCACATCGACGGCAGCAGCCCGCGCTCCGCCACGTCCCGGATGAGCACCCGGGCGCCGTCGCAGGTGATCTCCTCGTCAAATGTCAGGAAAAGATGGACCGGACGGGCAAGCGGCATCGCAAGAACATCCGGTACCGCCGCCAGCATACAGGCGACAAATCCCTTCATGTCCGTGGCACCCCGGGCCGTCAGCCGCCCGTCTTCCTCCCGCAGGGAAAACGGATCGCCGCTCCAGTCCTGCCCCGTCACCGGGACCGTATCCACATGCCCGGCAAAGGCGATCCCGCCCGGCCCGGCAGGACCGAGAACGGCGTGCAGATTTGCCTTGTTCCCGTCCTCGTTAAAACTCAGATGAGACGGGACGCCATGCCCCTCCAGCCAGGCTTTCACCTGTCCGATCAGCGGCAGATTCGTATGGCAGCTCGTCGTGTCGAAGGAGACGAGATGTCTGAGCAGGGCGATACTGTCACCCGAGGCAGGGAAGGGCTGGCTGATCATGGGGAAAGTATTGCGCCGGAATGGCCGGGCTGCAATCCCGTGACATCCTCACGAAACGGATGCGCACATATCCGGGTCAGGAAAGAACCGCCTCCGCCGTCCGGGGCTGCCAGAGCATTGCCGTCCGGAATCCGTATGCGGGCAGCGCGGCCAGCAGAGCCGCGTCCGTCCCGTGCGGGGAGGTCGTCATATAGCGGTCAGGTTCCTCCGCCCCGTCCGTCCCGTGCAGCGGCGGAAGAATTTCCGCCGTCCTGCGGGCCACGGCATCGGCCGGATCCAGCCACAGAATTTCCGGCCGGGGCGAAAGTTCGCGGAACAGCGGCAGGAGAAAAGGATAATGCGTGCAGCCCAGCCCGACCACGTCGATCCGCTCGCCACCGGGCTGCGCGAACAGCCCCTCAAGTTCGGCAGATACGGCCTCGCGGCTCACGGGCTGATGGCGGAATGCCTGTTCCGCCAGAGCAGCCAGATGTCTCGCACCGCAGGCCACCAGGTGGCAGTCGGGCGCATAGGTCGCCTGAAGCTCCGCCACATAGGGACGGCGAACCGTCGCGGGGGTGGCCAGCAGGCCGATCACGCGTGTCCGGCTCAGCCGTGCCGCCCAGCGTACTGGCGGCACGCAGCCGGCAAAAGGCGTACCCGGCAGGGCTGCGCGCAGGGCCGAAAGCGCCAGTGTGCTGGCCGTATTGCACGCCACCACGACCGCATCGGGCGCAAATTCCGTCACGGCCGCGCGGAGCAGGGCCACGATGTGAAGGATCAGCCGTTCATCCGGCTGGTCGCCGTAGGGAAACAGCGCGGTATCGGCAAGATAGTCGATCCGGGCCTGCGGAAGATGCGTCCGCAGAGCGGCGGTGATGCCAAGCCCCCCGGTTCCTGAGTCAAAAACCAGGAGCCGGGACGCACGGGATGTCACGAATCGCGGGCCGTCTTGTGCGCCAGGGCCTCTTCCAGACTGCCGACGCCGCCGTGTTTGCGGGACCAGGCGCAGGGATCTTCCAGAAAGCGCCGGACCTCGGACGCGGCGGCCTCCGAGAAGTAGGGTCGCTCGGCACAGGCTTCCAGAACATCCCACCAGGTGCAGAGCGAATGCAGGGAGATATCCATCTCCTTGAGCGTCTGATGCGCGCCGGGGAACACGCCGTAGAAGAAGACCACGAAAGTGTGGTTCACCAGCGCGCCGGCATCACGCAGCGCCTTTACGAAACCGATCTTGGACGCGCCGTCCGTCGTCAGATCCTCGACCAGCAGCGTCCGCATCCCCTCGGGCACATCGCCCTCGATCTGCGCGTTGCGGCCAAAACCCTTCGGTTTCTTGCGGACATAGGCCATCGGCGTCAGCATCCGGTCCGCAAACCACGCGGCAAACGGAATGCCCGCCGTCTCTCCGCCGACAACCGCATCAAAGCTCTCATAGCCCACATGGCGGCTGATTTTCTCAACGCCCAGCTCGACGATCTTCGCACGCGCACGGGGGAAGAAGATGATCTTGCGGCAGTCGATATAGACCGGGGATTTCCAGCCGGATGTCAGGGTGTAGGGATCCTCGGGCCGGAAATTGACGGCTTTTATTTCCAGAAGCAGCCGCGCCGTAACAAGCGCCGCATCACGATCCCAGGCTGACGCATCGCTGCCCGAAATAACGTCCTGACCGACCATTCCCGCATCCCTTCATGACTGTGCGCCATCCAATACCGGGAAGGCACGGAAAAATCCATCCGCACGGATCAGGACGCAGGATTCTGGTCAGATGATTCATCGTGGAGTTCGGGCAGCTTCCGTCTAGGTGTTTAGTCCCGGGATTTGATGGGTTGGATTTATGATGAATTTTTCTGGCTCTGAAGTCCAGATTTTGCAGAC
>NZ_JAJJND010000108.1 GCF_029759835.1 Acetobacter sp. AN02 | reverse complement strand
GGTTCACACCCGCCCAGAAACTAAAAACAGCTGCCTGAATTCTCATTCAACGCCCCATTAAAAATGGGGAGATTACCACCGCAGCTCGCTGAGCACCTGGGCCTCGTCCGAGAAAAGTGTGGTTTCCGTGATCTCGATCTCCAGCCGCCCCGGCTCCAGACCGGAGTTTTTCAGAGCCGTGGTAATGGTCGGTAAAAGGCTGCCGTGACCAAGCTGACGGGCGGAGACATTGACGGCCTTGAAACCGTCGAGATCAATGAAAATCAGACTGAAGCGCGACTGTGAATCCGCCAGCACATCCTGCAGCTTTTCCTGAAAGGTATTCCGGTTGGCAATTCCCGTAAGGGAATCGTACCGCGCAAGCTGCCGGATACGATTTTCGGCCTCGATTTCTTTGGTGGCGAGCGCCCAGGTCAGCATCGGCCCGAGATAGACGGATCTGTCGTCATAGACGGCCGAGATTTTCAGATCGAGAATTTCCGACCCCAGGCGGATGCGTGCGTTGTGCGGCAGATTGGCCGGATCCCCGAGAATGGCGCGCTGATGCTCCGGATGATGATGGAAGACATCAATGCTGGTGCCGATCAGATTATCGGCACTGACCGGCAGAAGATGCTCGATCGAACGGATCAGCTCACGCGATGTCTCGTTCACGTAGCTGATTTTGAGCGTCCCCGGCTTAACTGTCATGACCGCAACCGGCATATCGTCGATCAGATAGGAGACAAGCCCTCCGAGCATGATGATGACAGCCATCCCGGAGATGACGCGGGCCATCCCCCTGAGCGCTTCCGCGTGACTGACCGCCTCTGTATCCCAGCATGGCAACGAAATGCGTGCACCAGACCGATATTCCGGCAACAAGCGCGGTCTTGAGAAGCCAGCGGACCCTCTGCCAGCCTTCGCTGATCAGAAAACGATCGTACAGCCCTGCGGCAACCCATGTTCCCTTCACGCAGAGCACGGCGGCGACAAGGACAATCCGGATATCGTGCTCGTGGAATATGCAGCTCAGTACGCCGGACATCTCAGGTCTGCCTTCATCGGAAACAGGTCAAAATCAGCCGCAGCTCGTCTCCGGGCATTTGTAGATGCCCCGAATTAACATCGGATTGACGATTACGGAGAAATCACGACAGCCGGGCCTGAACCGGAAAAATCAGCCGCCGGTCACGCTCATATGCCGCTGCGGACCGCTGATCACGTCCGTATCGCGGTCGAGAACGAAATCATGCCCCCGGGGCTTGTGTCTTATGGCCTCGCCTATGGCAGCCAGCAGATCCTGATCCGATCCCCCTGCCCTGAGAACCGCACGCAGATCACCTCCGTCCTCCTGACCAAGACAGGTGTACAGCCGCCCCGTGCAGGACAGACGGACCCGGTTGCAGCCCTCGCAGAAATTATGGGTCAGCGGGGTGATAAAGCCGAGTCTCCGCCCGGTTTCCCCGACCCGCACATACCGCGCGGGACCGCCCGTGCGCCAGGTGAGCGGCTCCAGCGTCCAGCGGGTCTCCAGATCACGCCGCAGCTCCGTCAGGGGAAGATAGCGGTTGCGTCGGTCATCACCGGTCTCTCCCATCGGCATGGTCTCGATCAGGCAGAGATCCGCCCCGATCTTCCCGCAATACCGGATCAGCTCGTCCGTCTCGTCATCGTTGGTGCCCGCCATCGCCACGGTGTTGATCCGCAGCGCAAGCCCCGCCTCGCGGGCAGCACGAATACCGTCAAGCACCTGGTCCAGGTTTCCCCTCCGCGTGATCTCGCGAAAGCGTTCGGGCCTGAGACTGTCGAGGCTGACATTGATCCGCCGCACACCGGCCTCATACAGGGCACCGGCGTTGTCCCTGAGGCGGCTCCCGTTCGTCGTGAGCGTGATCTCATCAAGGCCCGGCATACCCTCAGGCCGATCAAGCCAGGCGCCAAGACGACGGATCAGAGGCAGCGTTTCATGCCGGACCAGCGGCTCTCCGCCTGTCAGGCGGATACGACGGACGCCGCTGCGGATGAACGCTTCCGCCACACGCTGCATCTCCTCTCCGCCAAGCATGTCCTCCCTGGGGAGAAACGTCATGTTCTCTGCCATGCAGTACAGACAGCGCATGTCGCATCTGTCCGTCACCGACAGGCGGAGATAGGTGACGGCGCGTCCGAAGGAGTCTGTCAGGAGAGAAGCCATGGATCCTTTATAGGACTGACGGAGTGCGGAATAAAGAAGACTGTCCTCAGTCCTGTCCCAGCACCAGATCATCGCGGTGAATCAGCTCCGGACGCCCGGACCACCCCAGAATGGACTCGATCTCCTCGGAGCGGTGCCCGGCAAGCCGTGTCGCCTCTGCCGCGCCATAGCCGCACAGACCCCGGGCAAGCACATGGCCGTCCTGCGCCCGGATTTCCACAAGGTCGCCGCGGACGAAGCTGCCCTCCACACCCGTCACACCCGCAGGTAGCAGGGAGCCGCCGTTTTCGAGGGCACGGGCGGCACCGGCATCGATGGTCACGCTGCCTGCAGGAGACAGGCCGTGGGCAATCCAGAGCTTTCTGGCAGAACGCCCATCTTCAGCCGGAAGGAACCAGGAGCAGCGGGCCCCGTCATACAGAGCTGCAAGCGGATGCGCGTTCTTCCCCAGGCTGATGGCCATGGCGCAGCCGGATTCCGTGGCGATCCGGGCCGCCAGAAGTTTGGTCCGCATCCCGCCGGAGGAATAGCCCGGTGGAGGCGCACCGCCCATCTCCTCGATCTCCGGCGTAATACGGCCGATCACCGGCAGATGACGGGCCTCCGGATCGGTCCGCGGGTCTGCGGTATAAAGACCGTCGATATCGGACAGAAGAATGAGCTGATCGGCGGAGATCATCTGGGCCACCCGCGCCGCCAGCCGGTCATTATCCCCGAAACGGATCTCGGCCGTGGCAATGGTATCGTTCTCGTTGATGACCGGCACGCAGCCAAGCGAGAGCAGCGTCTCCAGCGTGGCCCGGGCATTGAGATAGCGTCGGCGGTCTTCCGTATCGTCCGGAGTCAGCAGAAGCTGCGCGGCCGTAATGCCACAGGCCCCGAGCGCCTGGGTCCAGGCCTGCGCCAGACGGATCTGCCCGACGGCAGCGGCAGCCTGCTTCTCCTCAAGCCGCAGCTTCGGACGGGTCAGACCCAGCGTGTGGCGGGCCAGAGCGATGGCGCCTGAGGAGACCACGACGACATCTGCCCCCTGCTCGCGCAGCCGGGCGATATCCTCAGCAACGCTTCCCAGCCACCCCTCACGCGGGGCGGCCCTGTCCGGATCCACAACCAGGGCGCTGCCGATCTTGATGACGACGCGCCTGGCGTCCCGCAGGGCCGGGGCTTTCATGCGGTTTCGCCTTCGCTCTCGTCTTTCTCCCTGCGCTCGGCTCGGGCCTGTGCAACCGGGACGAACAGGGCGCGCAGCACATCATCCACGCCCTGGCGCGAAACGCCGGACATGAGCATCACCGGCGCACCGGAGGCTTTTTCAAGCGCACGCCGGCGGCCCGATATCTGCTGCGGAGACATCGCGTCACATTTGTTAAGCGCGATGATTTCCTGCTTCCCGGCCAGACCGCCGTCATAGGCCTCCAGCTCGTGCCTGATCGTGCGCCAGGCCTCCACGACATCCCCGGCCGATCCGTCGATCAGATGGAGCAGCACGGCGCACCGCTCGACATGCCCGAGGAAACGATCCCCAAGACCCGCTCCCTCATGCGCGCCTTCGATCAGCCCCGGAATATCGGCAATCACATAATCCTCCGTCATGGACAGACGGACGACGCCAAGCTGCGGATGCAGGGTCGTGAAGGGATAGTCCGCAATTTTCGGACGCGCGGCCGAGACGACGGAGAGGAAGGTGCTCTTCCCGGCATTGGGCAGACCGACCAGCCCGACATCGGCAATCAGCTTCAGCCGGAGCCAGATCCAGCGCTCCTCGCCCGGCCAGCCCTTGTCGGCGCGACGCGGAGCCCGGTTCGTGCTGGTCTTGTAATGCGCGTTGCCGTGCCCGCCATCCCCGCCACGGCAGAGCGTGATACGGCTGCCGGGTTTATCGAGATCTGCCAGCAGGGTCTCGCGATCATCATCCATGATCTGCGTACCGACAGGAACCTGAACCACGACCGCCGGAGCCGCAGCCCCCGTGCGGTCGGACCCGGCACCGTTGCCGCCTTTTCTCGCGCGGAAATGCTGAGTATAGCGGAAATCGATCAGGGTGTTCAGGTTCGGCACGGCCTCGAAGATGATGTCGCCGCCACGACCGCCGTTCCCGCCGTCAGGACCACCGAATTCAATGTATTTCTCGCGGCGGAATGCCGTCACGCCGTCTCCGCCATCGCCGGACCGGACATAGATTTTCGCCTGATCAAGAAATTTCATCGTATTTTTCCGGCTGACTTCTGAGTGCTGCCACCTGTCAGCGCAGCAGCATTCTGACGCAAAAGGGCCGGCCCCTGCGGACCGGCCCCTCTCGAACCCCGAGCGGTTCCTGCCTTATTCAGCAGCGACCGGCAGCGGCTCAACGGACACGTGAACGCGTCCTTCGCTGCGGCGCTGGAACTTCACGGACCCGTCGACCAGGGCGAAGATCGTGTGATCACGTCCGAGACCGACATTGCTGCCCGGAACCATCTTCGTGCCGCGCTGGCGGATGATGATGTTTCCTGCAACGACGGACTCGCCGCCGAACTTCTTCACGCCGAGACGGCGGCCTGCACTATCGCGTCCGTTACGGGACGAACCGCCTGCTTTCTTCTGTGCCATGACTTAATACTCCCCGAATTTCCCTGCCGGGCCTGATGCTCAGGCGCCTGTGATCTCGCTGATACGCACGACGGTCACCGGCTGGCGATGTCCGTTCTTCCGGCGGCTGTTCTGCCGGCGGCGCTTCTTGAAGATCAGAACCTTCGCAAGACGATCCTGGGCGATCACGGTCGCCTTCACGGACGCACCCTCAACCAGCGGCGCACCGATTTTCGTGCCACCCTCGCCACCGACAGCCAGAACGCTGTCGAACGTGATGACGGAACCGGCCTCGGCCTCGAGCTTCTCAACCTTCAGGACGGCATTCGGCGTGACGCGATACTGCTTTCCGCCGGTACGGATAACTGCGAACATAAAACTCTCTCTTCCGAACAGTCGGTCCCACGCGGTGCCGTGCACAGGCGCATGACCCGGTCGCTTTTTCTCGTTTGCCGCTGTTGCGCGGCAGGCTCCGTCTTGTGGCGGAGCGTGGTTCCTACGCGCGAAGCCCGGTCCAGGTCAAGGAAAAACCAAGGACTCAGACGAGAATCCCTCTTGTATTTTCCTCCGCCCCCGGATTATAAGCGCCACCGCCGGAGAGGTGCCAGAGTGGTCGATCGGGGCGGTCTCGAAAACCGTTGTGCCTTATGGGTACCGTGGGTTCGAATCCCACCCTCTCCGCCAGAGAAATCAAAATTTCCCAGATTTTTCAGAGGGTTATTTGATTTGTCAAAAGTCATCCCACCTTGGGTCCCATCTTAAAAAATGCGTTATCGTGCGGCGCCCGGACGCGATATGCGTCGTCCTGTAAATTTATCGGTGAGACCTGCTGATTGAAATCCTGCGTTTTTCAAGGGCATCCAGATAATCTGAGGACGCAACTGAAGTGGCGATCCGCGAAACTTCGCTTAGAAATATCTTGAAATCGTCGTCCGTGTTCGGCTAACGTTCTGGAAGGAGTTGATGCTCACAGTACCAAAGATTTTGTAAGACCAGCGAACCATCTTCCACGGAGTTAAACAGAAACTCTGTTGAACTCTTGAACGCCCATAAAACCAAACAAAACCGAGCATCATCGTTAGTCCCATGAGGGGCTGTTTGGATAGGCGTGTCATGAGTTCTGTTTTCCCTCTCCGTCGCTCTGACGACATCTTTATAACGCGTCGGGAAGCTTCCGAGCGACTACGCGTGTCCCTCTCGACAATCGACAGATATGTCGCAGCGGGCGAACTCGAACGATTGAAAATCGGTCCAAGGCGAACTCTGTTTCGACTGCGCGATGTCGAAAGGCTCGTCCGTCGTGACGGCAGCGCTTCTTCCGCCATGCAGACCACACTGAGCAACGACTGGTCGTAGCTGCTGATTTCATCAACGCAGGATATCTGCGGATCTTTCCTTTTCATGATGAAAGCTAGCGCTATGTTTGACGTCGCTGAGATTGACTTTGTTTGGGACAGCCCTTGGGACTCCCTGGAGATGAAATGCGTCTATCAGGATATTGTTTTCTGGATCCTTTGTGATGTTACTCGAGAGATTGATCCCTATTACAAGACTAATTGCTACAAAGTAGATAATCCCGATAATTTATTTTCGCCACCAACTACCGTAAACGACTTACATAACTTGTTCTGGGCATCTCCTTCGGAGATTTCTGAAGGGTGGTCTCTATTCAAAATGATAAACGGTAATTTTTCAGACACTAAGCTCTTTGAAATCCTCAATACATTTCTTTTCCTGAAAGACAAATCTACGGTTGCACAGCCAACGATAGATGAAATCATGGAGCTTTTGTTTGCCCGTGCTTCGCATTGGTCAGATAGACTGACGATTAAAGATCTCCTGCCGCAGCTGACTTCTGGCAGGATGATCCAGGTCCATGATCAGTCTCCGTCTGGAGGGCTGCCGCTGAACGTTATCGCGGAGCAAGTCCTGTTTTATAAAAGGCCGATACGATCTGACGAGCAGCTTATACCAACCGTTTCTTGATCAGACTCACGGGGTACCCATTGGGCTAAAAATGTGATTCACAGGATGCTGATCAT
>NZ_JAJJND010000107.1 GCF_029759835.1 Acetobacter sp. AN02 | reverse complement strand
AAACAGTCTGCACAGGAAGCCGGAAAGTACAACACTCACGGCACACGCTCAGCCCTTAACTGACGACACGCCGTAGTTTACGGAAAGGGGCTGCCGTGTGATTTTTCAGGGGAACCGCCTGGATGCTGGCTGGAACGCTCGGATTTCCGGGAATTTCTGGTCTGTTGGTGGCTGGTTTCGTGATGTTCACATGAAAGAGACGGGATCGACGTCAATATCGACCCTGACAGAAGAGGGCAGACTGACTGTGGACAGCCAGTGTCTCAGGACAGGCTGCACGGCGATATGCCGGCGGGTTCTGAGCAGGAGTCTGCGGCGGTGGCGGCCTCTGAGAAGGGCAAGCGGGGCGGGGGCAGGTCCGAGAACCTGAATTCCCTCACCCTGCGGTGCGGCCATTCCCAGGGTCCGGGCGGCGTTATCCGCGTCCTCCTCCCTGGAAGAGCTGACGATCAGTGCGGCGAGGCGACCGAAGGGCGGCCAGAATCCCGGCTGTCTCTGCCGGGATTCCTGCTCCATGAAAGCCTGGAAGTCTCCGGAGATGAGGGCCTGCATGACGGGATGTTCGGGAGAGAAGCTCTGGAACATGACAGTTCCGGCCGCCTCCGCACGTCCGGCGCGTCCGGCGACCTGATGCAGGAGCTGGATGGTACGCTCCCCGGCGCGCAGATCTGCACCGCCGAGGCCGAGATCCGCATCCACGACTCCGACGAGAGTGAGATGAGGGAAATGCCATCCCTTGGCGACGATCTGCGTTCCGATGATGAGATCTGTCTCACGGTCCGAGATACTGCGGATGGCTTCCGTCATGGCGGCAGGTGTTGTCTGGATATCGCTGGCCATCACAAGGATGCGGGCCTCGGGGAAGAGGGTCCGGGCTTCTTCCGTGATGCGTTCGATCCCGGGGCCGACGGGGGTGAGGGTATGTTCCGCACTGCAGGACGGGCAGCGATCCGGCACGGGTTCGGTGTGCTCGCAATGGTGGCAGGCGAGGATCCGGCGTGCGCGGTGTTCGACCAGCCATGAGGTGCAGTCGGGGCATTCGAAACGGTGTCCGCAGGTGCGGCACAGCGTGAGGGGGGCGTATCCGCGGCGGTTGAGGAACAGCATCGCCTGTTCCTTTTTCGCAAAGGTGTCTGCAAGGGCGTCGGTCAGCGCGGGGGAGAGGAAGCAGCCGCGTGGCGGCGGATTTTCGCGCAGGTCGATCATCCGTGTCCGGGGCAGGGATGCGCCGCCGTGGCGGCTGGTCAGGGACAGGTGACGATAGCGGCCGCTACGTGCGTTGGTCAGCGTTTCCAGACCGGGCGTTGCGGAGACGAGCACGATCGGGATTCCGGCCTGTCTTGCACGGACGACGGCCATGTCGCGTGCGTTGTACATCACACCGTCTTCCTGCTTGAAGGCGGTTTCATGTTCTTCGTCCACGATGATCAGGCCGGGTGCGTTCAGGGGCAGGAACAGGGCCGAGCGTGCACCGACGATCACGCGCGCCGTGCCGTTCATACAGGCGGTCCAGGTGAGTGCGCGGATTTTGGGGCCGAGTTCGGAGTGCCAGATGGCGGGCCGGGTTCCGAAGCGGCGGGCGAAACGTTCGGTCCATTGAGCGGAGAGGGCGATCTCGGGCAGGAGGATCAGGGCCTGTTTTCCGGCTTCGAGACAGGCGGCAATGGCTTCGAGGCAGACCTCTGTCTTGCCGGAGCCTGTGACACCTTCGAGCAGCGTGACCGAGAAGCGGTTTTCCGTGACGGCTGTGCGCAGATTCTGTGCCACCTCTGCCTGCTGCCCGGCGAGGGATGGCGGGTTATGGCCCGGTTCCGGGCATCCGAAGGGCAGGTCTGCCCCGATCGTGACAGGGAGGATGGCCCGGGCTTCTGCTAGACCTCTGATGACGGCGGGACTGCTTCCGGAGCGTTTTGCAAGAGCGGCTGTGGTGAGAGGCGGGGCGTCTTGCAGGGCGGTGAGGATGGCCTGGCGTGCCGGAGTCAGGCGGAGTGCTTCGGGAAGCGGATCTGCAGGGGTCCATCCTGAGAGCGGTCGTGCTTCGGCACCACGCAGATGGGCGCGCAGACACAGGGCGAGCACCATGCCCGGGGAGGCCAGCGTATAGGCCGCGACCCAGTCGATGAAGCGACGCAGTGCTTCGGGCAGGGGCGGAATATCGAGTTTTGCAGAGACCGCACGCAGGCGATTATCGGGGATGTCCGGTTGGGGTTCTGCATTTCGTTGAGGATCGAGTTCGGGCGGGAGCGTGCCGTCATGCTCCCAGACGACACCTGTTTCTTTCCTGCCGCTGAGGGGAACAGAGACGATATCTCCGGGGCGGAGATCCTGCGTGTCTGCCAGCGCGTAATCAAGCGTGCCGGGAAAAGGCAGCGGCAGGAGTACAGACACGCGCCGGCGGCGGGCTGTGTCCGGAAGATCCGGGAAGAGAGACATGCGGTGGCGATCATAGAGCATCGCGGTGACGGTGGAAGGGGGTAGCAGAAATCCGGGGAGTATCGGGAGAGCTGTGATATCGGGGATCAGGATCCTGCAGGCGTGATCCGGGGCAAACTGAAGCGGACGACGCTCAGTGACAACAATGCCACTGGCCGCTCGACCGTGTGAACCTACAGTTCAAGGCGCGGGCGCCGAACCGGCTATGGGTTTCGGACTTCACCGGTGTCGCGACCCGGCTCGGTTTCGTTTATGTGGCGTTCGTTATCGACGCGTTCGCCCGATGCATCATCGGCCGGCGCGTCAGGAGCCGGAAAACGGGATGGCGGGGTCCGTGGCCGGGAGTGTCCCGTCCTCCTGCCGCTTTGCCTTCGTGAATTTCAGTGACCAGCGAGCATGACGGTCCCCATGCGACAGCTTTGACGGCTTGTCCTGCCAGACCTGCGGATTTGGGCTTCCCGAATATCGGCTTCTCCCCTCTGGTATTGCGTTGCCACCAGTGTGGCATCCGGGGTCTGGCAGGGCATTGGCAGATACCGGTATTCTTCAGGGTGGCATCAAAGCGATTGAACAGACCATCAATTGCACCGGCCTGTGTCAGACACTCACGAAACAGCCAGACCGTTTTGGCATCCGGCACGCGGCCAGAAGGCACCGGACCAGGAAAGCGCCTTTACTCTTTTGCCTTACTCCTGCTCCGGTTTCAGCCTCCCCGGGGCAGGACGAACAGAGATGCAGGCGCCGGAGCGCCGGGCCGGATATCGGAGAGCGAAACCTCTGTCTGACGCCCCTGCGCATCCAGAACCGTCCAGGATACAAGCGCCAGAGGCGCCTCACGAAAAACAAGCGTCAGGCTTCCGTCCCCCGGAGAGGCCGTCCGCACGACTGTCACGTGAATGAACCCGCCCTGGTGCGAAAACCCCGTCACGGTCACTGGGCCGGAAAAGGCAACATGCGACCCGAGCAGCAATCCCAGAGGCGTCCGCTCCTGCGGAATCTCTGTCGTCTGATCAAGCTGGGAATCCCGGAATACAACCTTTCCGCCACTGGCAACCAGAAGCAGCGGGCTCGGCTTGTCATACTCAAACCGCATCTTCCCGGGACGTGACAGCCAGACAGTGCCGTTCGTGACGGCGCGATCCGGTGCAACCTGCCGGAACCGCGCCTGCAATGTGGTCACCGTATTCAGCTGATCCTCGATCCGTGCCAGCCAACCACGATCCGCCGGCGTCAGCACTGCAGCCGCCTCCTGCGCTCTGGCCTGCGGCACCACAGATGACATTACCGCCTGACCAGCAAAGGCCAGAGTCGCAGCAAGAACAAAACGACGGGCAGAACTCATGGACTATAATCCTGTCGCACAAAAACCATCACAAACTGCCTGCTGACACCCTCAGCCTGCCGCGGGTGGCGAGCATAACATATCCGGAAGCCTCACTCACCCGTGATCACCTGACACGCTTCCGGCTGTCCCCGTCACTTCGTACCGACTCAGCTTTCCGGAAAAACAGCGCGCCTGCCCGGCGCGAAATCCAGACATGGTGCACGGCAAACCAGTCGGCCCCGAGCAGTATCCCGAAATCCTCGGCAAGAGGCGCCACCGTCAGAACGGGCGCCTTCTCAACCTCAGAGCCGACAGACAGACTGGAAAACCGATGCCAGTGATACGATTTCTCACGGCCATCAATGCCCGACGTAATCCCGCCCGGATCACGTGCCAGCCGCTCCTGCGTCACTCCCAGCGCCTCAGCCGCCACAACCGACAGAATCCGCGAACGGGCCCCGCTGTCCACAAGCGCGCGGATCACGTGCCCGTCCACACGCACCGGGATCACAACGCGATGTCCTGAAAACTCTGCCGGAATCCGCTCCCATCGACCCGGCGGCACAAACGCCGCACAGCCCTCAGGGACGTGCCAGAACCGGATCATCCGCTCCTCCGGATCAAAACTGACGTCATGGCGCAGCAGAATATCCGCCCCCAGCAGACCCCGGACAGGCGGATGAATCTCCGGACGGGATGGAAGATCCCCCACGGGAACCGATACAGGCCCCGTCCGCAGCGTGCCGATCTCCAGATCAGGAACGATGACGTTGGGAACCACACCCGCCACACCACCCGTCCCGCTGACCATCGTCCGGATGTGCGGATCAGGCGGAAAGTTCAGCTCCCGCACGACTGCAGGTGAAATCAGACTGCCCTCAGACCCGGTATCCGCCACCATACTGACTGCCGGACCGCCCGGACGCACCGGCACGGACAGAAATCCGAAATCATTACGTAGCGGAGCCTCCCCGATCAGATGCGCCTCACATGCCTCAGCCGCCATCGCCTCATGAGGCAGCACGATCACGGACCCGCACAGGATCACAGCCCCGATCAGCGTGGCCCGAAGCCGCGAAAGCACCGGCATGTCAGACAGAAGACAGCTCTTTCGCAAATCGATCCGTCGCCTCCACAAGAGCAGACAGAATTCCCGGCTCCGATGTTGCATGCCCCGCCGCATCGATCAGCCGGAACTCCGCCTGCGGCCAGGCGCGATGCAGATCCCATGCCGTCCGGGCCGGTGTCACCATATCGTAACGCCCCTGGATGATCACGGCCGGAATATCCTTCAGCTTTACGGAATCACGAATGAGCTGCCCCTCCTCCAGCCAGCCGCCATGCACGAAATAATGATTCTCGATCCGTGCAAATGCCAGCGCAAACGCCGCCTCATGATGCTGTGCGCTCATCGCGTCAGACGGCAGGAGCGTCAGCGTCTCTCCCTCCCACACGCTCCACGCCCGCGCTGCCTCCAGACGGATGACCTCATCTTCTCCCGTCAGAAGAGCACGATAGGCCGAGATCATGTCACCACGCCTAGCCTGAGGAACCGGAGCCTGAAATTTCTCCCATTTATCAGGGAAAATCCAGGATGCCCCCTCCTGATAATACCAGAGCAGCTCAGCCTGGCGCAGCGTGAAAATTCCCCGCAGAACCAGCGCACTCACACGCCCGGGATGCGTCTGTGCGTAGGCCAGCGCCAGCGCGGATCCCCAGGACCCGCCGAACACAAGCCACTTCTCCGCGCCCAGATGTTCCCGGAGCCGTTCGATATCCCGGACCAGATCCCAGGTCGTGTTGTTGTCCAGAGAAGCATGAGGCTTCGAACGCCCGCAACCACGCTGATCAAAAAGTAGTATATTATACTTGGACGGATCGAAAAATCGCCGCTGTGCAGGCGTGCAGCCGCCGCCCGGGCCGCCATGCAGAACTACCGCCGGAATTCCCTGCGGATTACCGCACAGCTCCCAGTATATTTCATGCCCGTCCCCGGTCGCCATCAGACCGCTGTCATAAGGCTCCGCAGGAGGATAAAGCCCCGTCACACTCATGCCTGATCTTCCTTCCGTTCACGAAACCCGTTGCCCTGCGGATGCGCCCGCTCCCAGACCTCCATCAGCCTGGCCTCATCCGTCAGCGTATAACGCTGCGTGGTGGACAGGCTCGCATGCCCCAGAAGCTCCTGAATCACGCGAAGATCCGCGCCACCCTCCAGAAGATGCGTGGCAAAGGAATGGCGCAGGGCATGCGGCGTTGCCTTATCAGACAGGCCGGCAAGTTCCCGCCAGGCCTGCATCGCCCGCCGCGCCACGGGCGCCTGCAGTCGCCCGCCACGAACTCCGGGAAACAGCGGCTCATCAGGGGACGGCGCAGGATGCTCTTTCCGCCAGGCTGCAAGGCGTTCCCGGACCACCGGAAGAAGGGGAACCAAGCGCTCCTTCCCTCCTTTCCCTGTAATCCGCAACACCCCATCCGCTCCTGCACGGTCCAGATCCCGCACATCAAGACCCAGAGCCTCGGAAATACGCAGCCCTGCACCATAAAGAAGAAGAAACAGCGCCCCGTCCCGCTGCCGCGCCATATCCGTCACAGCCCCCGAAGCCACGCCGTCAGGAACCTCCGCTGCATCATCACGCGACAGCGGACGCGGCAAAGTGGCCCGGATTTTCGGCGTGGACAGAAGCACGGGCGCGGGATTGTCGATCCCATGATGCCGGGCAAGATAACGGAAAAACGACCGCAGCGCGGAAACCCGTCGCGCCCGCGTCCGCGTCGCACGGTCCCGCGTAGTCCCCCGCCCCCCGGGAGAAAGTGCTGCCGTCTGTTCATATGCAAGCCAGGAACGCAGATCACTCAGCGGCAGAGCACCGAAGCCCGCCATATCAGGGAGCCCGCCCAGATGTCCGGAAAGAAACGCAAAAAAACGCTCCAGATCGCCGCGATACGCCGCCAGCGTATGCACCGAAGCCCCGCGCTGCGTGCGCATCCAGTCCAGAAACGCCTCAAGCGCCTCAGCCGCCGTCATCGTCACACACCCCGATCAGCAAAACACCGGGAACCCTATCTCTTTCATGGGCAGAAGAACAAGATACCCGTGTCGATACTCCTGCCATATCGGGCACCTAGAGGGTGTTATACCAACCATTGATTGCTAGAACCTATGTGCCCAATTGCGCAGTCCGATTGACATGATGCGCCAAGGTTGTTCGACGATCTGGTTC
>NZ_JAJJND010000106.1 GCF_029759835.1 Acetobacter sp. AN02 | reverse complement strand
TTATGCACAACAAAAATCACATGCTTTAGCCGCTTAAATCAGATAAAAAACGTCTCCACAAAACCCGGGGCAATTCATGGGGCGAGATCAAACGGATGTCCTGGGGGTTCTGGAAACGCTTTGGTGACGAGGCCTGGGCGCTGGTCAGTCGTCAGCACTGGACCGGCATCAGCAACGCCTCTCCCAACGGTGAGGCACTGGATGCTCTCGTGGCACAGATGCGTGCTTCGGCGGAGCAGGAAGAGGGATTTGCCTGAGAGCGTTTTCCGGGGTGGTACCGGCTTCATGCCGGTGCCACCCTGTCTGCCGGGCTGACGGAACCAAGCGGCCCGCAGGCCTCCCCGCGGAGATATTTCTTTCCGGGAAGACAGCCGCCTGACATATCTGAGCACCTCAGTTTGTCGCTTCTGATTATTCCGGATGCCAGTTCTTCATGTCCGCCTCCTCTTTCCCCGTCACCCGTTTTGCCCCCAGCCCGACCGGTCGTCTGCATCTGGGGCATGTCGCGGCGACTCTGTTCTCTCGTCGGGCAGCCGGGCCTGAGGGGCGGTTTCTGCTGAGGCTGGAGGATATCGATCCTCAGCGCTGCCGGGAGGCCTTCGCATCAGGAATTACCGAGGATCTGGCCTGGCTCGGCTTTCGCTGGGAAGAGCCGGTGTGGCGGCAGTCGCAGCGGATGACACACTATAAAGCCACACTGGACAGCCTCACCTCACGCGGGCTGCTTTATCCGTGTTTCTGTACACGGGCGGATATTCAGCGGGAAATAGCGGACAGTGCTCATGCCCCGCATCAGGCACCGGATGGAAGCCGGGTCTATCCCGGAACGTGCCGGACTCTTTCTTCTGATGCCGCTGCTGCACGAATCGCAGCCGGAGAAACATATGTGCTGCGGCTGGATATGGAGCGGTCCCGTGCAGCAGCCGGACATGATCTGTTCTGGCATGAGCGCGGAGCCGGCCGGATTCCCTGTCATCCGGAGGCCTTCGGAGATATTGTGCTGGCACGCAGGGATGTGCCCGCATCTTATCATCTGTGTGTCACGCATGACGATGCAGCGCAGGGCGTGACGCTGGTGACCCGCGGGACGGATCTGCGTCCGGTCACCGCTGTGCACCGGCTTCTGCAGACCCTGATGGGATGGCCGGAGCCGGAATATCTGTTTCACCCGCTTGTGTGTGATGAAACCGGACGCAGGCTTTCAAAGCGGGATGGGGCCCTGACCGTGCAGTCCATGCGGGAAAACGGAATATGCCCGGAACAAGTGATCCGGGCTGCTGATGAGGCGCTTGCCCGGTCAGATCGTGATCAGCCCTGATAGGAGGCAATCTCGATCAGATTTCCGTCCGGATCGTTACAATACACAGACGTAACCGGGCCGAGCGCACCAAGACGGGCCACCGGTCCCTCGGTAACGACCACGCCGCATTTCCCGAGATGTTCGATCACGTTCTCGCTCTCCACGGCCGTGATGAAGCACAGATCCGCGGTTCCGGGCAGAGGATTGCGTGATGTTTCCCAGCCCTCCGCACCTTCCGGGCGGAGATTGAGCTTCTGCCCGCCGAATTTCAGAGCCGTTCGATTGTTCCTGCCGTATTCCTCACGCTCCATCCCGAGAACCCGCTGATACCAGGAGGAGGATACTTCCAGGTCACGCACTGTCAGAACGGCATGATCAAGGCGATCGACGGTAAAGCGCATAGAGCCTCTCAGGACTGAAGGAATGGCGGAAAAGACAGGATCTCCGCCGGACAGATTCCTGATTAAACCGGGCCGGGATGCTTCTGTAAATGATCCCCTTCCGCACACCCCGTCCGGGATGCGCGGAAGAGAGAGATATCAGCCGGTCAGACCTGCATAGAAATCATTCCCCTTGTCATCAATGACGATGAACGCAGGGAAATTTTCGACCTCGATTTTCCATACAGCTTCCATGCCCAGTTCCGGATATTCCAGAACCTCGACTTTCTTGATGCAGTCTTTTGCCAGCCGGGCAGCCGGACCGCCCACCGAACCGAGATAGAAGCCGCCCCAGGTCTGGCAGGCATCTTTCACGGCTTTCGAGCGGTTGCCCTTCGCAAGCATCACGTAGGAGCCGCCTGCCTTCTGCAGTTCATCGACATAGGAATCCATACGGCCCGCCGTGGTGGGACCGAACGACCCCGTCGGCATGCCTTCAGGCGTCTTGGCCGGGCCTGCGTAGTAGACCGGATGATCCTTCAGATACTGTGGCAGCCCCTCCCCCCGCTGCAGACGCTCACGGAATTTCGCATGAGCGATATCACGCGCGACAACCACGGTGCCGGTCAGGGACAGACGGGTTTTTACGGGGTGCTTTGAAAGCTCCTCGCGGATTTCATCCATCGGCCTGTTGAGGTCGATCTTCACCTCCTGGCCGCCCAGATGCTCGTCCGTCGTTTCCGGAAGGAAGCGGGCCGGATCCTGTTCCAGCTGCTCCAAGAATACGCCTTCTGCCGTGATTCGGGCCTTGACCTGGCGATCAGCTGAGCAGGACACGCCGATTCCCACCGGAAAGGATGCACCATGGCGCGGCAGCCGCACGACGCGCACGTCATGGCAGAAATATTTGCCGCCGAACTGGGCACCGATCCCGAGCTTACGGGTCAGTTCCAGAACGGCCTGCTCCATTTCCTTATCGCGGAATGCCTGCCCCTGGGCACTGCCCTCGGTCGGCAGCGTGTCGTAATAATGCGTGGAGGCCATCTTGACGGTCTTCAGTGTCTGCTCGGCCGACATGCCTCCGAAGACGATCGCGAGGTGATAGGGCGGACAGGCCGACGTGCCGAGCGAGCGGAGCTTGCCTTCCAGCCACTTCAGCAGGTTTTCCTGGGTGGACAGGAGCGCGCGGGTTTCCTGGAACAGGAATGTCTTGTTGGCCGAACCGCCTCCCTTGGCGACAAACAGAAGATCGTACTGCTCGGGATGATAGTCGCCCGGATTTGCCGCGATATCGATCTGAACCGGTAGATTCGTCCCCGTGTTCTTCTCCTGAAACATCGTCAGCGGCGCCATCTGGGAATAACGCAGCGCCGTGCGGGTATAGGTGCTGTAGACACCGCGGGAGAACGCCTCCTCATCGTTGCCATCTACCCATACACGCTGGCCCTTCTTGCCGACGACGATGGCCGTGCCCGTATCCTGACACATCGGAAGCGCGCCTCCGGCGGCGATGCTCGCGTTTTTCAGGAGGTCGAAGGCAACGAAGCGATCATTATCCGATGCCTCGGGATCCTTGAGGATACTGGCCAGAGACTGAAGATGTGACGGGCGCAGGAGGTGAGCCACGTCATTGAAAGCTGCGGAAGACAGCTCTGCCAGCGTCTGCGGTGAAATGTGGAGGATGGTTTTCCCGCCGCATTCCGACGTCGACACCCCTCCGATATCCAGCTTACGCCAGGGCGTGCTGTCCTCACCCAGCCTGAAAAGCGGTGAATAGGTAAAATCAGGCGTTCCTGCCGGGGTGGCTCTGGACGACGCTGTGGCACTGTCGGCGGTCATAATCGCTCTCTCTCACATCCTTCATGCTCCGGCTCACGAGCGCAGAAGTGAACCGCAGCATGCAGCCGGCGCACGATGCCGTGCGTCAGCTCTGAACAGGCCCTTTCTTCCGGAACGCATCAAGACTCACGACTGAAGCGGCGGCGTCCGGCCTTTCCTCTTCCGTCTTTTCCTCCGTAACCGTCACGTCGTCCGCTTCCTCAGCCGCAGTCTCCTTCGGACTCTCGGGCGGCGTGAAACGCAGCGAGAGCTGGATATACGGATCGGCAAACGCCGTAATGGCCGCGAAAGGAATCGCGAGTATCGAACCGACGCCCCCGAACGAGAGTCCCACAGTGACACGCTTCAGAATCCGGTCCGCTTTCAGGTCCCAGAACTGATGCTGCAGCACGATGGTCATCTCATGCGGATACTGTGCACGAAGACGGGCTGGTATCTCCGTGCCAGGCCAGTCGGTGCGGAAAGTCAGATAGAAATGATGCTCGCCTGCAAGCCCCTGATGGCTCACATATTCGAGTGCACGGATCATTACTTCGCGATAGGCGTCTTCCATCCACTGATCATACGGCAGCAGACTTTCGGGAAGCCCCCCGGTGAATTCGTTGTCGTCGCCATCATCGGCCATGGCAGCCCCCTCTCCTCCGGTGCTCAGCCGGACTCATCCGGTCCGGGACGTGCGTATCAGCACTGACCTCTCTATGCCAGAGATCAGCCGCCACGTCCTCCGGCTCTTCCGTATTTTTCGATGGGTTCCGGCAGATACAGCCGGAGAGGTGGGAGGGCTTCTGTTGCCCGGTGCCCTCCCGAACCGCGCTTATCGCTTATGCAGCGACAGCGAGCACCTCTGAGTTATCGTTGGCACTTGTGATTTAGCCCGATGACGGTGGTACAATGCCGGGCAAAAGGAAGGTCTTTACCACGCGTGTCGAGCCTGTTTCGTCCCCTCTGATCCTTCAGGCACCGGGCCTTCGGGATATCTGGTGGAGACGCCGGGTACCGCCCCCGGGTCCACTACGCTTATTCCAGCTTCCGTTTATCGCCATAGCCGGGGAGCAGGCTCCCCTTGCACTTCCGTATGTAGGCCTCCCGCAGACTTCATGCAAGAGATCATCACATCACGTCACATCACTGCTCTGATGCCGCTCCGTCCTCTTTTCCTTCGGGCGGATCAGTTCATCCTGGGGCACCAGTGTCGTGAGGATTTCAGAGAAGTCACTTGTTTCACGAAAGTCACGATAGACGCTGGCAAAGCGGACATATCCCACGCTGTCGACTGTATGCAGCGCGTCCATCGCCAGCTCACCGATCCGTTTTGTGGGAATATCCCCTTCGCCCGATGCCTCCAGGTGGCGCACGATTCCGCTGACCATCTGCTCGATCCTCTCCCCGCTGACCGGACGTTTACGCAGGGCGATCGCGATGGAACGGGTCAGTTTCTCCCGGTCGAAAGGCGTACGTCTGCCATCGCTCTTGACGACCGTCAGCTCGCGAAGCTGAACACGTTCGATTGTGCTGAAACGCTGACCGCAGGCAGCACAGGACCGGCGCCGCCTGATCGATGATCCGTCCTCGTTCGGACGGCTGTCCTTCACCTGTGTGTCCGCATGCCCGCAGAAAGGACAGCGCATCGCAAACTCCCGTCACATGGGCCTGTATCTCTTTTACTGGCCACCTCGCTCTGCGGGTTATAGGATAGCCCGGCATAAAAGTCCCGTGAGACTGCCCGAGTAAAAGGCCCTGAGATGAAGCTGTTTCCGTTGCGTATCCTGTCTGTCTTCTGTGTGGCTGCTTCCCTGTGCGCCGTGGGCCAGGCCCGGGCAGAAAATTCCGGCTCGGACGGAAGCACCTTTCCCGGTCAGGAGCGGGCTGCGAATGACATCACCATCACTGATGCATGGATGAAACTGGTCGGTCCGGCGCATAATGTCGGCGCCGTATTTTTTACGATCTCCAACTCCGCCGAGACTCCGCATCTGCTGAGCGGAGTGACGTCCCCTTCCTGCAAATCCACGGGGGGATATCACACGGACCAGCATCTGACAGAGCAGCTCAAGGCCCTGTTCACGCACCTGGCCCTTCCGGCGACATCAACTCTCGTCTTCCCGCCCGGCGGATATCATCTCGTCTGCGTGGACCCGGATCCGAGTCTGAAAACCGGCCAGATGGTCAGTTTCACATTCCACTTCATGGGCGGCACCGAGAAAACCGAATCCGTACAGGTCAGGAAAGACTGATCAGGCGGGTTCCATATGCGGATGCGCGCGCCTGAGCAGGTCGGCCACTTTTCCCGGACGCCCCGGGGCCTTCAGCCGTGCCTCACGCTCAAGACGATCCAGCGCCCAGGACAGATGCTCCGCTCCCTGCCCCGCCGCAAGGCAGCGCAGGAGCTGCAGCCAGGCTTCACGGTCTCCGGTTTCGGCCGCCTCCCGCAGCCAGAGCATGCCGTCTTCCGCCGGAAATGAACCGTTTCCTGAACGCATCACCAGTCCGGCAAGCTCCCTGACAGCATCCCTGCTGCCTTTCTCACGCGCCCTGCAGTACCAGCGGATCGCCTCTGTCAGATTCTGTTCCTCTCCTGCGGCGGCATACCAGCGCCCCAGTGTCAGAGCCGCTTCCTCGCTGTCGGCATTGGCGGCCTGACGCAGCCAGGTCACGCCATGCTCAGGCGAGGCCGCAACGGCCGGTGTGCCATAGAGCAGGACCCGTCCGAGACAGAATGCCGCATGACACTCCCCACCCTGCGCGGCTTTTTCCAGATGCAAAAAGGCTTTTGCAGGGTCCGGATGACCGAAACGGGCATCCTCCGCAATGACGGCTGTCAGATAATGGGCGGCAGGAAAATCCTGCTCCAGCGCCTGATCCAGCCAGTATGTGACAATCCCGACCCTGTCCGTAAAACCACCCGCTGCTTCGGGCATGACAGCCTCCAGCGCCTCACGCGCCAGCGCCGTACAGACCCATGGAGACCCTGATCCTGCGGCCTGACGCAGGGCATCCCGCTGGACCGTCTCAGGCGTGTCAGGATCAGAACTGAGATACCAGGCAAGAAAGACAGCAGCTTCCGGATCACCTGCTGCCACGCCTTTCTGAGCGGATTTCATAACCAGGGCACGATCCGGCTCCTGCGGCTCCCACGGGCCGAGCAGACTCACCCCCGTTCCCGCCTCCGGAATTCCATCGGCGCAGATCCGGGCAAGCCAGTTCCACGCCTTCCCGTCCCCGAGTTCTGCTGCATGTCTCATCCATCGCCGCGCACTTGGCGGATGGGACTCGATGCCCTCCCCCGTCAGATAGGCAAGGGCAAGATGGCGACAGGCCCGCGGGTTGTCACGCCGGGCAAATTCACGGAAAATCCGGACGGCTTCCTCGACCGGCAGTTCCCCCTCACAGGCCTTGTCCAGCAGGGCAAAAAGGGAGTTTTCCGGTGTCAGAAGGTTTTTCAGAAACGAAGCCACAACCAGTTCCTTCCGGACACAGTTTTCCATGTGCCAGGCTACGGCGTGTCGTCAGTTAAGGGCTGATTGCGGCACGTGAGGGTTGTACTTTGTGGCTTCCTGTGCAGACTGTTTTCCCGGTTTTGAGGGAGACAGACAGATGCGGCGTTACGGTTTACGCGACGATCAGT
>NZ_JAJJND010000105.1 GCF_029759835.1 Acetobacter sp. AN02 | reverse complement strand
ATATGTCGGACCGCCTGCCGTTTCGCGACAGGCGTCACCACTTTTTTCCAACAATTTCCTTCAGTGCCGCATTATCCAGCATCGCATCCGCCAGAAGACGTTTCAGGCGGATGTTTTCATCTTCCAGCCGGATTCCTGTTCCTTCAGGATCCCTATGATCTGCTCTTCCGTAAAGCGACTGCGTTTCATCCGTCCGGATCCTTCCGATCGGACTCTACTTTTAAATGGTTACACTTTCGGGGGGCGCGTCAACATCAATCAAGGGTTCTTCGATCCCTCCATCTGTTAAATGCGATATAAAATGCTTATGAAGAAGATCAGCTCTATAATCAGAAACCTATATCTTGATAAAAAGCTGGATGAAAATTTCTTCTTCGGTTACTACGGCATATGATGATGAGCACGACACAATGGAATTAAGGTAACTATGGAACGAACTAAAATAAAAAAAATTATCTTATTATTGAATAAAAATAATAAAATTTATTAAAATGAGATTTTTTTATAGAAAAAATGAAGAAATTTCATTATTTTCGGTGATTTATATCATAATAATATCAATTCAGGTTGTGTCTATATTATTATATAGCTTGAATTTAGTTTCAAAAGAAATTTCTATATTTGTAGGAATAACAACATCACTTGCGAGTCCAATATTAAGCCTTGTTGTTGGCACAAGGCTTTTTACAAAGCATAACCCACCTAAGATAGTAGCCTCTTTTTTTACTTTTATAACTTATTTATTTACGTGTATTTCTTTCGCTATAATTTATATTATATTAAACGACAATATGTATCATCCTTTTTCCATACCTTCGTCGGAAAAATACTTCTCTCTTCCAATAGCTATTTATTTTAGTATTATTACTATTACAACAACAGGATATGGAGACATATATCCTACCGCCGACCTATCACGGCTTGTTGTCGGTTGTGAGATTTTTACAGGGATGATCTATCAGTTCTCAATTTTTTCTTTGCTCACAACCTTTATCGAGTCATCAAAATCAAACCATTAGTCAGAATTCTTTTTCTTTCAAAAACTATTCAAAACGCTTTTTGAGTTAGGCTCTTGGTGATTTTCAACGACTTCCGATCATTGTCCATTGAAGGCCGGTCCCTGAGAGCGGGGCGCAAATCGTCTGGCCTTTTCTTTGGATAGGTTTGTAGCCTTCAATTCGGCATATGCCGAAGGCCTGAAGGAGATGAGCAGGGTGCGCCGGTCTGTTCGTCAAGATGCGACATCTCGATCATCGGTAATAGCTGCGGATTCAACTTTCCGGCTTCCCTGAACGTCTTTCAGCCCATCCCGTATGACATTGTAAGCCTTGCTGGCGACCGACTTAGGGACAGGCGCACCAGCCTCGGCCAGCCGGGAAATCATACTGACAAGACGCTCCGCGTCAGACAAGTCCACCATCTGTCTGACGGCATTGTCAGACGTATTTTCTCCCGGTTTTCTGCCGATTTTAACGTGTGAGCGAATGGCTCTGTCCAACCATTCCCCTATCGTGACACCCTCTCGTTTGGCCGCTGCAAGAGCGGCGTTTCTGACTTCGGGATGAACGCCACGGATTGACCATGGCTTCGGATCGTCTGTCATGTCTGACTCCACTGTATGACTTGTCTGGTATGAGTGGAGCATGGGGATCGTCTGTCTGTCATGTCTGACGTTTTTGTCGGACTTGTCAGACTGATTATGGTGGGGGGGACAGGTCGGGTTGCGGGTTCTTCCTGAACTCAAAGCGAAGCCGTGAGACCTTTCGACCCGCCTTGATGGGCGTCCACTGGATAAGCCAGCCGTCTTTCTCGACCAGTTCCTTGACAGCGGGCTCGATGATGCGGCGACGGATATTGTTGAAATCCGCCTTCTGTTTCTCTGTGGCGTCCATCGAGGCGCAGAAATCCTCAATAGTATATTCGGCTATCCCACTGTCCCGATAGTGCATGAGTAGTTCTAGGAGCCGCCATGAGTAGGCTGATCGGAGAGCGTTGGCTTGTTGCAGCTTGTAGGTGGTGAATTGTTTTTTTAGCCCCATGAGTGATGGGAGAAGGTCAGGCCACCATGACAGTTCAACCCAACCTTCATTCTCATGGTATTTGCACCGGCCTACCCATCGCATGTCATTGCGGATGGGTTTGAGTGGTTTTCCGGCCCGTGTGTAGGCAGGCTCGAAAAAGGTGATTTTACGGTCGAACAGGTGCTTTGCCGCATCCTGTAAGGCTTCGTAGGCTGTCCTGGCATCAACGGAGAATGTTTCAGCATATTCGGCTGCCGTGATCTTGGTTCGTGGCACAAGTGATGTGGGGGCTGGTGTCGGTGCCCGGCTATCCAGTTTGGATACGGCCAGCATGACAATACGCTTCTCCGCCAGCGTCAGGCCGTGACCTGCTCGTACGAGAGCATTGCTCATCGTAATCTGGGGGTCATGCGTGGGAATTACGGCGTATGTTTTGCGGCTTACTGCCGTTTTTGCGCTCAATTCCGTCACCTTCCGGGTAAATCCGTCTATTAATTTTAATGACGGAAATATCAAAATCAGTCAATTTTATTTTGTGACGGATTTACCCGGAAGGTGACGGAATTGAGGTGTGAGTAAGGGGTTTTGGGCCTGTGGATGACACCCGGAAAATGACGGATTAACCCGGAAAATGACGGATTAAACCCGGAAAATGACGGATTAACTGCTTGTATCTATATGAAATAAAAGGGTTTTTTTCATATAAACAAGAAGAAACAAGAAAAGAAAGGAAGTGGGTGTGAGCAACTGCTGTGGATGACACCCGGAAAATGACGCATTTCATGCCCCGACCTTCTCCGATGTCAGCGCCTATGGCGGGCTACGCCGCTCCGCGCTCGCCTGTCACCTGCACCGGCAGAGAAACCGGATAGGGAAAAATGCTCAAGAAGCATGAAGCAGGCCAGACGATCTCGCTTGAAGCGGTGCAGGCTTTTTCCTTAATAAGCGTTATTAAAACCAACTAAGGTGATGCCATGAGCGAGAAACTTTCAGCCGGAAAGCAGGTGGTCAGTGTGCAGATGCCTGCTGATCTGGTGGATGCAATGGATCGGTATGGGGAATCTATAGAGCGGCCCAGGTCATGGGTAATGCGGGAAGCCGTGGCGTCCTACCTCGCCTATGAGGCGGAAAAAGACCGGGCGACACGCCGAGCCCTGGCCGACGTGGATGTAGGCCGGACGGTTAGCGCCGAGGCCGTCAAGGCATGGGCTGACAGTCTCGACCAGGCTAACCCGCTCCCGCTCCCGGAACCCAGGCGGTGAAATATGAATGGACGGCCAAGGCCGTATCCGACCTGCAAACATTGCCCAGAACCCTCAAATTGGCCCGTAAATGGCTCAGGAATGGGGTGTGTGGTTGTTCTGGTGGGTTTTCTACTGGTGGAGGTCAGGGGCGCGCTACAGGCCACATGAGGCCTTTACCGGAGACGGAAACACACCATGTCCCTTTCTGGTCGGTTCTGATCTTGTAGCCTTCGATTTTGCACATACCGAACGCCTGAATCTGCCCCATCCTGTCCATTTCGTAGGCCATGCGGCCTGATGGTGAGGATACGGCCCATTCTGCCAGTGCATCGCGCTGCTTGGCTTCATGCTGCCCCTCAGCGAACCCTTGAGCGTATCCGGTTCGACTGCCTTTGATGTCACCCAGAAAGGCCGCACAGAACACGAGCGCGATGGCTCCAAATCCGCAGGTGATGAGGAGTGTGCGACGATCAGTCTCAATGTAGCTGGTGACGTCCTGTGCAGCTTCCTCAACGCGTTGAGCGGCTTTGGTGCTTTTGGCGTCCAGTGCCTCAAGCTGTTTTGCCAGGGCGGGCAGCTTACCGGAAATTTCCGAGTAGGATTTGTTGGACCGCTCAACGGTATTCTTCAGATCCTCAAACGCACGAAGTCCGAAATCATCCGTGTCGTCTGGTTCACTCATGCTCAGCCCTCACCTTGAGTTTGTGCTGGCCGAGGTGTGGCGAACCCGTGATCCTGAAAAGCTTTTATGTCCTGCTCACGAGATAGACGTTTGAGAAGGGCATCAATCACATTCGAGAAGCGTTCATCACCTTCTGCCGCTTTCAGAAGAGCACCACCCAAGATGATTTTCTGCCGATCTTCGATTTTTCGCTTCTGCTTATTCTCAGCATTGCGGGCATCTTTCAGAGCGTTCCGTGCTTGTTCAAGCCTCTTTTCAGCGTCAATAATTCTTTGGGATTTTGCTGTCTGGCTTGAATTGGTCATGTTCTGAACACTCCTCTGATTGTAACTCTATCATCAAATGACATTGCCTTCTAACCCTTCATGCCGATAGGTATTAAGGGCGCACTTATGCAAACTCTGCGAGTTTGCGTGCGACAGGGGCGAACCCCTTGCAACCCCATTGTGTCAGCGAGCCGATCCCGTGGCGATCTTCCACCTGTCCGTTAAGACCGTATCGCGTAGCACCGGCAGAAGTGCCGTTGCCGCTGCGGCTTATCGAGCAGGAGACACGCTGACCAACGAACGCGATGGACGCCAGCACGACTACGCCAACAGAACCGGGGTTGATGAGAGTTTCATCATTGCCCCAGCTGGTTGCGAGTGGGCGCATAATCGTTCTGCGTTGTGGAACGCTGCCGAGCAGACCGAGAAGCGTTCCAACTCAGTTACCGCTCGTGAATATGTGCTTGCCCTTCCCGCTGAACTGGACGCCAAAGACAGGGCAGACCTTGCGCGGTCTTTTGCCTCTGCCCTGGTCGAGCGTTACGGGGTAGCTGCTGATGTTGCCCTTCATGCCCCCAGTGCCGGTGGTGATGACCGGAACTATCACGCCCATATCCTCACCACGACACGGGAGGTCGAGCCGGACGGGCTGGGCAAGAAAACCCGCATCCTGGACGCCGCCAAGACGGGTGGGCCGGAGATCGAGAGCCTTCGGGAGTTATGGGCTATGCAGTGCAATGAAGCACTAGAGCGCCATCAGAAGCCCGCCCGCATTGATCACCGCAGTTATGAGCGGCAAGGCGTGGATGAAATACCGACCCTACATCTTGGGCCGACCAGCACCACGATGGAGCGCAGGCATAAGGCCGAGCAGGAGCGGAAGGGGGAGCCATACAAGCCCCAGACGTTCAAGGCTCAGGAGAACGAGCGCAGGCGCACCCTGAACGACCATGTGCGGGAGATAGTGCGCGAACTGGCCGCCACCGTCAGGGAGGTTGCAGCTCAGGCCATGGACGCCAGGAGGAAAGGGGTGAATGGCCTTCTGAACGCCTTGAGGGTGAAGGGAAAACAGGAAGCGGACGAACAGGCCAGACGGGCGGCAGAAGCCCGCAGGCGTGAGGAGGAACGCAAGGAAGTTTTGCGCCAGCAGGCACTCAGGGAAGCCAGAGAGCGGACTGTGCGGGAAGCCAAGGAGCGTATGGCCGACATGGCAAAGAGGGCGCAGAGATTGGCCCCAGATGT
This sequence comes from Acetobacter sp. AN02, assembly GCF_029759835.1. GTDB lineage: Bacteria > Pseudomonadota > Alphaproteobacteria > Acetobacterales > Acetobacteraceae > Acetobacter. Next base: position 1,924 of record NZ_JAJJND010000105.1, on the reverse strand, counting down.
CCGTGATAGGTTCCTTGCAGGTGAATATCCCTCAGATCCGTTTGACCGCGCCCTGAAGGCTCACGGGCACCCTCTGGGCACTGCTGGACTGGACGCCGAGGAGAAGGCCGTAAGGGCGCATCTGAAGGTGTATCAGGAACAGGAAAAGCGCCAGCAGGCCCCAGTGCGAGGCCGTGGGCGTGGAGGGCCGTCACGTTCCCGGTCGAGGGATTACGACAGCGGCCCAAGTTTTGATCCATTCTGAAATAGAGTTATTTTCATTTGGGTAGTGGTGTGGGCAGGCGGTGGTAAACGCGTTAGCGTTTTCCACGGGCGGAACGCGGCCCGCAGGGCGGCGCACATATCCACCGGCAGGGAGTCTCACGGGTGGCACCGTGCGCGAGCGCGATTGCGTGACGTGTCACGAAAAGCGGCTTGTCTGGCGCTTCGCGGGCTGCGCCGCTCCTGCTCCGCACTCACCCAGACCTGAAATACCCATCAAATTGGCCCGTAAATGGCTCAGGAATGGGGTGTGTGAGTGAGGCGGTATTCTCCACCGATCAGTAACGAAATAGCGCCTGAGCAGCCTTGTTTTCTTTAAAATGCAAGCAGGTGATGATTACCCCGCCCATCTGAATATCCCAGAGCCTTCACCAGATGCAGAAAATATTCTCATCTCACAGAGTGTAGATTTACCATTGTCTTCGTTTTTTCATCCCAAAGAACGTTGGTGCGTGCTTCTCGTATTCCATCACGCCAATTCAAAATTTTCACACCCTGAAACACTGGATGTGCATCATGACATGATACTAATCGGTAGTTCGGGATGCCTGGAGCCATATGGTGAATATGATGTGTTCCAATATCCCCAGTAAACCACCTCATAACCCGGGGTAAACGTAGAAAAGAACAACCCATCACAGCAGCATCGTAGCTGTTCCACTCTGGGTGTGCAGACCATTGAACATTTTCGAATTTATGCTGAATTAAAAAAAGCCAGACCCCAATAATGGAAGCTGGATAGATCACCATAAAACTTACGAGTATGACGGATTTTAATCCAAGATATAAAGATAACGTTCCGTATATACCTAACAAACAAATATTTGTGGCATAGACACCTACCCGCTCACGTACCCAATGTAGTGGGGTATCAAATGCAAATCGATAAACAATAAAAAAAATTATTGGCGGCATTAAAAATATAGTTAGAAAACTTTGTTTACTCATTCGGTAAAAAAATTTCTTCAGTCGTGTCATTTTTTGGTAATCAGCAACAGTCATGCAATCTGAATAAAAATCAGAAATACGACCGCGAGTATCTAAATTATTCCAAGATGCATGATGCAAACTGTGATGCTTTTTCCAATGATCATACGGTGTTAAAGTTAACAACGAACACAACCATCCGATAAAATCATTTACTCTTCGGCTTTTGAATAAAGACCCGTGTCCGCAATCATGTTGAAGAATAAATGTTCGTATAGATAGACCTGATGCAATAGGTGTTAATAGCAAAGACCAGAAAAAATCTCGTTTTAAACCGTAGTAAATGAGATAATAACATAAAATAAGAGAAGGAATGGTGGACGCGACCTGAAATATACTAGAGGAAAGAATAGGATTCTGGTATTTTTTAACTGATTTCATAATTTCATTATGAACAGTTTCAGGGTTGTTTTTTTTATCGTATTTCATTTATTTCCTTATTTATTAGGAATGTTTACCATTTAATTTTCCAGAAAATCTAGCTGATGTGGCAGCTATTTCATTGGAAATAGGCAAAATTCAGGCCAGATAGTTTCCAAGTATTGACGTGTCTCCCTTTTTGTATCCACTCAAAAGGAGAATTCCCGTTTTCTATGGCCTGGGGTTGATGGGATGACAAGGGTCTCGGGGGCATGCCCTCGAGACCCTTGTCTGGCGATCTGATCCGGTGTCCTGC
>NZ_JAJJND010000104.1 GCF_029759835.1 Acetobacter sp. AN02 | reverse complement strand
CGAGCAGAGGCATCGCGTAAAAAATCCCGTTCCACGAGAAGCTCGCCTGTCTTCGCGTGCAGTTTCTCCACATCAGCCGTACTGACCGGGAGCTCAGACACCCTTTTTCCGGAAAAGGTCGCTGCCATCCCCTCGATCGCCTGCCGTTTCCATTGAGCGATCATCGTCTGATGCACGCCATGTTTCGAAGCCAGTTCCGCCAGTGTCAGTTCCCCACGGATCGCTTCCAGGGCAACCCGTGATTTGAACTCCGCCCCATACCTCTTGCGCGTAACTTTACCCATCAAACCCGTCCTCTTTCAGGTCGGATTATAGCTTATTGCCCTGTCCAAAAAATGGGGTCCACCTCTCCTCAAAACTCCCCCAGCCCGCAGACAAATAAAAAAGGGCCCTCCGAAGAGAGCCCTTTCGCACATACCGGCAGTATCGCGCCTCAGGAGTGAGGACGACCAGCCAGAAGATCGCGGATTTCTTCCAGCAGAACCTCTTCACGCGTCGGCACCGGTGCAGCAGCCGGAACCTCATCAGCCTTCTTCTTGTAAAGAGAGCTGAGAACCCGGACCATCCAGAAGACAATGAACGCGGACAGCAGGAACTGGATCACGGCGTTGAGGAACAGACCGTAATTGATCGTGACTGCACCGGCCTTCTGGGCCTCTGCAATGGTCTGCGTGACCGGGCCCTTCAGCGTGACATACATATTGCTGAAGTCGATGCCGCCGATCACAAGACCGATGAGCGGGTTGAAAACGTCCTTGACGAGGCTGTTCACGATTGCGGTGAACGCCGCACCGATGATCACACCGACGGCAAGATCAATAACATTTCCGCGCATGATGAATGCTTGGAAATCGGCAACCCATCCAGGAGTACGAACTTTAGACATGGAACCCTCAGCTGAGTGAATGTTTCACCCGCCTTATCTCTTCGTGCAACCCGTTTTACAAGAGGAATGTCATCTCTTCCCATGTAAAGGAGTAAGATTATTTTATCTCAGGCTCAAAAAAGTCACACATTCGCTAAAATAATGTCATCTTTACAGGCCGGATATAAAAAATATCCCTGCCTTATATCGATTTTTCCGTTTATACCTTTGCATCCCGAAGAATATGCGAGCAGTATTCGCGGGTAACATCAACTGTCATTTTCAGAGGTATTTCCATTCGTGAACTGTCAGTTTCCGAAACCTCCGCCATTTCCGGCGGCGCAACCTATAATTTCACGGTGAACCTGGCCGGTATCGCCCAGGCCGCTTCCTACGCAGCCGCCCGCGCGGAGCGCAACGTGACCCGCGCCATTACCGATGTCGGTTCCGCACTGTCCCTGAACACAACGGATCTGCTGTCCGATATCTCAAAAGCATTCAGCAGCTTCCAGACGTTCCTCAAGAACGACTTCACGAAAGTTCCCGTGGAGATCAACGTCACCAGAGGCCACATTTCGTAAGAAGTTTACGGACAAAGTGACGTCAGCGGGCCGGAAAGAGACACTTTCCGGCCCATTTCATATCCGGGGCATCTATTTCGCCCGGACCCAGCCTTTTTCTTCCTGGCGCCAGTAGGCAAGCTCATGACCGGCCGCCCTGGCCTCTGTCCACCGGCTTCGCGCATCGGCAACCGCCTGCCCGTCCTGGCCGTCAAACAGATCGAATATCCTTGAAAACGATGAGTTATGCGGCAGACGCCGCCCGTCCATCAGGAACAGGAACTCCGCACCGTTGGGTACATCCTCCCCGCCGGTCAGCCAGACAGGCTGACGCTCCGGATATTCCGCACCGGTCGCGGCATGAGGCAGCCAGACAGGATCACTGACTTTCCACAACGCCGCATCCAGAGCCTTCACTCGATTCGGATCACCGCACCAGACAGCCGCACGATGCCCTGCCCCCAGCGTCCGGCCGAGAAGCGCCGGAAGAGCCTCTTCCGGCGCACGCCGCAGCAGATGATAGAAGGCGTAGGCCGCCACCTTCAGCCTTCGCAGCTCTGTCGCACGAGACGATCCAGAAGCCGCACGCCAAAGCCCGTCGCACCCTTCACGGTGCCGGTCCCGGCCTTGCTGGCCCAGGTCGTCCCCGCGATGTCCAGATGCGCCCAGGGCGTCTCCCCGGTAAACCGCTTGAGGAACTGCGCCGCCGTGATGGAGCCCCCGGCACGGCCGTTGCCGATGTTCTTCATATCGGCAATGTCGGAGCGGATGTGCTGGTCATAGGCATCGCCCAGAGGCATGCGCCACAGCAGCTCACCCGATTCCTCTCCGGCCTTTTCAAGATCCTTCGCAAGCCCGTCATCACTCGCAAAGAGACCGGCCCGCTCATGACCAAGCGCAACAATGATCGCCCCGGTCAGGGTCGCAAGATCAATGATCGCGCGCGGCTTGCAATGCTCGCGCACATACCAGAGCAGATCAGCCAGAACGAGACGCCCCTCGGCATCCGTGTTCAGCACCTCGATCGTCTGCCCGGAAGCACTTTTCACGACATCGCCCGGACGCTGCGCCGTGCCGGACACCATGTTCTCAACCAGGCCGATAATCCCGACGGCGTTAACCTTCGCCTTACGCCCGGCCAGAGCCGCCATCAGCCCGGTCACGACGCCCGCGCCGCCCATATCCCATTTCATATCTTCCATACCGGCCGCAGGCTTGATGGAAATACCTCCCGAATCGAACGTCACGCCCTTGCCGACAAACGCCACCGGCGCGGACCCATCCTTCGCCCCGTTCCAGCGCATGATGACAGTCCGGGGTGCGTTCGCGCTGCCCTGGGCAACACCAAGCAGCGCCCCGAAGCCGAGCTTTTCCATCGCGGGCTGATCCAGCACCTCGATCTCAAGGCCCAGAGCAGCCAGCCCGGACGCACGTTCGGCAAACACGACCGGAGACAGGACATTGGCAGGCTCGGACACCAGATCACGCGCCAGCGTCACGCCGCGCAGCACCGGCTCCCAGTCCGCCCAGTCCTGGCGCAGCGCATCCGTCCTGGCCGAGACGATCTCAAGCCCTGTGATCTTCCGCTTCCGGTCTTTCGATACCGTGCGATAGAGATCAAAATCATACAGCGCGAGCTGAGCCCCAAGCACCGCATGCACCGCCAGAGTCTCAGGCAGACCGTCCACAGCCAGCGCAGGCTTCTCATACGTGGTCAGCTGCAGCGCCGCAGCACCGCCCGCACTCTCGGCCCGTGCCGAGGTCAGGTCCTGCCCCTTACCCAGACCGGCCAGCACGACAGCGGTAAATTTGCCACCCGGTGCCAGAACCACACAGGTCTTGCCATGCGCGAAGGTGAAGGACGCAGCCTCCGCCGCGCGACTGAGCGCACCGCCGGTCAGACTGTCCGCCTCACGGAACAGCGCGCTGCGCTCCCCGTCCTCTTTTTCCAGCAGGGCCAGCGTACCGCCTGCAGCCGCATCCGCCGCCTGAAAACTGAGATCAACCATCCGCAACGCGTTCCTTTCGGGCATATTCTGAACCTGAGGGATACATCCTGGACAGTCCGCTGACAAACCATGACCAATACGGTATGACCGTGCTCATGACAGCCGCCATTCCATCCGACCAGGACCTTCTCGCCCTTGCGCTCCGCCTGTGCCGCGAGACCGCAGACATCATCAATGTCATCCGCGCGCGCGGCTTCGTGACACAGAAAAAATATGACCAGTCCCCGGTGACGGAAGCGGATCAGGAAGCAGAGCGGCATATCCTGAGCGCCCTGCGCGCCGCGGTTCCGGGCATTCCGGCCATCGGAGAGGAAGAGATCGCCGCCGGGATCAAGATCGCCCCGGGCGCACAGTACTGGCTGGTCGATCCTCTGGACGGCACACGCGAATTTGCCGCCGGGCGGGATGACTTCACCGTCAATATCGGCCTGGTCCGCGGCGATCGCGCCGTGCTCGGAGCCATGGCGCTCCCGGCCTACGGACAGTTTTATGCCGGCGGGGAAGGCCTCGGCGCAAAACGCTTTGATGCGGACGGAGAGCACGATATCCGCGCCCGGCATGTGCCTCCGGAAGGGCTGACCATCCTTGCCTCCCGTCATCACGGAGACGCCCCGGAACTGGCCCGCTTCCTCGAAGGCAGGCCCGTCGCCTCGCTGGGCAATATCGGGTCCGCCGTAAAATTCGTCCGCGTTGCGGAAGGTGCGGCGGATTTCTACCCGCGCCTGGGCCCGACGATGGAATGGGACACCGCTGCTCCTCAGGCCATCGTGGAAGCCGCAGGCGGCTGCGTCCTTGAATTCGACGGCTCCCCGCTGCGCTACGGCAAGCCGGAATGGCGGAATCCGAATTTCGTCTGCACCGGACTTCCCGACAATACACACCCGGACAAACGCATCTCTCCGGCAGGAACGTGACGGCACATCTTCTTCCAGACGCCGCCGGGACAGCCCGCGCGGCCCTTCTTCTCCGGACGGGATATCTCGTCGCCTTCGGTACCGAGACCGTCTACGGCCTCGGCGCGAATGCTGCGGATTCCGCGGCAGTCGCACGTATTTTCGCTGCCAAATCGCGCCCGCGCTTCAATCCGCTGATCAGCCATTTCCCGGACGCGGAACACGCCTTTCGCGAGGTCATCCCCTCACCTCTCGCGCAACGGCTTGCAGAGCGCTTCTGGCCCGGCCCCCTGACCCTCGTGCTGCCACGCCGCCCCGGCGGCACGATCTGCGATCTCGCCTGTGCCGGTCTGCCATCGGCCGCCGTGCGCGTCCCGGCTCCTGAAGCCATCCGCAGGCTTCTGGCCGAGGCCGGATGTCCCGTCGCCGCCCCTTCCGCCAATCCGTCCGGACGGATCAGCCCGACCACGGCGGACCATGTCTCTGACGGACTTGCAGGACAGGTGGATGCCATTCTGAACACCGGTCCGTGCGAGGTCGGAGTCGAAAGCACCGTGCTCGACCTGTCCGGAGATCATCCGGCCCTGCTGCGCGCCGGAGGCATCCCTGCGGCAGAGATTGAGGTGCTCACCGGCCCCCTCGCCCGCCCGTCCGGTCCCGCATCCGCCCCCGCCGCACCGGGGCAGCTCTCCTCCCATTATGCACCAGCCCTGCCCGTAAGACTGAATGCCACAGACGTTGCCGCCGATGAGGCACTGCTCGCTTTCGGCCCCGAACTGACAGGCGCCGGACTCGTGTGGAATCTGAGCCCGTCCGCCTCCCTCACCGAAGCCGCAAGCCGGCTGTTCTCCGGACTGCACTGTCTGGACCGGGAAGGCCGCCGCCTTGGTCTGAAGCGGATCGCCGCACAGCCTGTCCCTGAGGACGGCCTGGGCCTGGCCATTCTGGACCGGCTGACCCGTGCCGCCGCACCACGTCCGGACGGAGACGGAGTATGAGCAGCTTCGATCCCAAAGAGCTGAAAATCCTCTCCGACATCCTCGCCCTGGTTCTGGAGGATCAGGCCGGGCAGTCGGAAGCAGCGCTTGAGGCCATCCGCTCCCGCGCAAAACGGAACGGCACCACCGGCGGGGCGCTGAAAAACCTGTTCACCGCCATCGCTCCCGATCCGCCGAAAAGCCGGGCCTCCACCACCACACGCACCCGCACGACGCGCAGCGCCGCGGGCAACGCGGAAGTTCAGCAGGCCCGGCAGCAGATTCGAGAGCTGACGGAAGGGATGAACCGTCTCGACCGCGAACTGCGCGAGGCCCGGGCCAGTAATGCGTCACTGCGTGCGGAACTGTTCCTGACCCAGCAGGCCCGCGCGGAAATGCAGACCGAATTCATGAATACGCGCTCCTCCGCCGGACCGCGCCTGCTGCTGATCACTCTCTCCTTCATCGTCGGCTGTGCGACCGGCATCGCCACAACCGGGCTTTACAATGCGCTCTGGCCCGCCAGGCCCGTCGATAAAGCGATCTACCTCCGCTGACCTCAGCCTATTCCGGGAATCCCTGCCTATGTCCGCCTCTTTCCAGCTCCCTGCCGCGCTGCATGACAGCCTCTCCGCACTCCTGGGCAGCGCCGGATTCCTGACCGCAGAGTCAGACATGGCAGCCGCGCTGACAGACTGGCGCAGCCTGTTTCACGGCAGGGCCGCCGCCGTCCTGCGTCCGGCCGATACGGAAGAATGCGCGAAAGCCGTCGCCCTGTGCGCACAGCACGGCGTCCCGGTGGTGCCGCAGGGCGGTAATACGAGCATGGTCGGCGGAGCCACGCCCGACGAAAGCGGACGGGCCGTTGTGATCCTCACCTGCCGGATGCGGCAGGTCAGTGAGGTGGATTACGCTGATCTGACCATGACAGTCGGCGCCGGTGTCACGCTGAAGGCGGCGCAGGATGCCGCAGCCGCAGCCGGTCTGTTCCTCCCCCTGTCCATCTCGTCCGAAGGATCGGCCGAAATCGGCGGCGTGATCGCCACCAATGCCGGAGGCAACAACACGGTGCGCTATGGCAACGCACGCGAGATGGTGCTCGGCCTGGAAGCGGTCCTGCCCGACGGACGCGTGCTCAACCTGATGCGCCGCCTGCGCAAGGACAATACCGGATATGCCCTCAAACATCTCCTGATCGGCAGCGAGGGTACGCTGGCGCTGATCACCCGGGCCATTCTCCAGTTACAGCCCAAACCCGCACGGGTTGAGGTCGCGCTTTGCGCCGTGGCCGATGCCGTCTCCGCATTGCAGCTTTTTGCACGGTTCCGCCGGGCTGACCCCTCCTCCATCCAGGCCTTCGAATTCATGTCCGGCCAGTCCATGGCCCTGGTCAATGCACTGATCGACGGAGCCGCACTGCCCCTGAGCGAACCCGCCCCGGCCTATGTGCTGGTCGAACTGGCCAGCCCCAGAAGCGATGAAAGCCTCCGCACGCTGATAGAGGAAACACTCGGGGAAGCGGTTGAGGCCGGTCTGGTCAGTGATGCCGTGCTGGCCGAAAGCGAAGCACAGCGCCAGGGACTGTGGAAACTCCGGGAAGAGCATGCAGAGGCACAGAAACGTGCCGGAGCCTCCGTTAAGAACGATGTCTCCGTTCCGCTCTCCGCCATTCCCGCGCTGATCGAAGAGGCCACAAAAGCCTGCGAGGCTCTGATCCCCGGAATCCGCGTCGCGCCGTTCGGTCATATCGGCGACGGGAATATTCACTTCAATCTCGTGCAGCCCGCGCGGGGCATGGATCCCGGCGAGTTCCTGGCCCGCAGCCACGACATCATGGACACGGTGGCCGGTATTGTAAAACGGCTCGACGGCTCCTTCTCGGCCGAGCACGGCGTGGGACAGCTCAAGACCTACCTCATGCCGTCCTGGCGCGGCGGTGCGGAGCTGGACATGATGCGCAGAATCAAGAACGCGATCGATCCGGAATGTCTTTTTAACCCGGGTAAAATTCTGCCGACGGAGTGAGGTCGCGGCCCGTTTTAAGAAATTATTAAGGATTTTTTCTACGGCGTGTCGTCAGTTAAGGGCTGCTCGTGTGCCGTGAGTGTTGTACTTTCCGGCTTCCTGTGCAGACTGTT
>NZ_JAJJND010000103.1 GCF_029759835.1 Acetobacter sp. AN02 | reverse complement strand
GGCTTTCACGCCCAGCCAATGCGCCAGTTTCTTTACAGCCTCAGGATATGAACCAGATTAAAGTGGAACCGCTCTAGGTTATATCCTTGCCCAGATTATTGGCGCAGTTCTGGGAACGACAATCGTTTATTGCCTAGGATATATTGCTTCCTCGTGGAAGATTGATGCGATCGTCACCCATTATGGCGCGACGACACCCTATACGGGGCTTTCAATCTGGTATGTCTTGGGGTCTGAGACGTTGGTAACGGGTCTGCTGATCGCCACACTCTACTGGCTGGCCGCGCATCCCCGTCATAAGTGGGTCACTCCCTGGATCGGCGGGATTTTCTTTTTTGTGATGAATCCGCTTACAGCTTGGATTTCAGGAAACAGCGCCAACTTCGCCCGTACATTTGGACCGGACCTGTATGCAGGCAACTGGAGTGGTTTGTGGGTTTATCTGCTCGGCCCATTCGTCGGGTCATCGCTGGCTGTCATCGCCATTAAGGCCGATATCCTGGGCAAACTTCATCTTGCTGAAGCCCGGCTTGTCAATTTTGGACATCATGGCCGTGTTCCCCATATGGAAGATCCGCATTTCGTGCACGCGGCTCCAGAGCATTATGAGGAATATAAACAGCATCTTGAGGCTGTGCAGAAGATACAGAAAGAGACCGGAGGCGGCAGCAAGAAGGTTGCCGAGGCTGGCATCAATCAGTGATTACATGGCGGACAGCGCCATGTAATCACTGAAAACTGGTCTTCAGCTAAACGTATTCCGGATAATGATTTCAGACGCAGGCAGGATCCCTCCCGTGGGATAAGGATCTTTCGCAGGCTTGCCGAGGGCTACGAACATGACGATCTCATGGTCTTCCGGCAGATGGATCAGCTTGCCAACGGCCTCAAAGTCGAACCCGTCCATGGGGCAGGTGGCGTAACCCATGCTCTCTGCCAGAAGCATGATCGCGCCCGCCGCCATGCCACAGGAACGCATACCTTCATCACGCTGCACCCGCTCACGTCCGCGATAATACTGATCGATGGCGCCCACCATGATTTCCTGTGTCTCTGGTCCCGCATTTTCCCAGTAGCGTGCGGGAGATTTCTCCCACGCCTTGATGTCGGCGCACAGGATCAGCAACGCGGACGCATCGGTCACCTGCGGCTGGTCCCAGGCAACCTTGCGGATTTCACGGCGCAGTTCCGTATCGCTCACCACCACGAAGCGCCAGTTCTGGATATTGAACGCCGTCGGCATCCGGCGGGCCAGCCCGAGGATGGTCTCGAGATCCTCCTCTGGCATGCGATGTCCGGCATCGAACACCTTGGTCGCACGACGTGCAAGAATGGCGCTGGCAACATCGAGTGTCATAGGGAATCTTCTCCTGATTCTTTCAGTAATGGCGGGAGGGTTTGAGGTGCGCGTCAATAGCGTAGATGCTGACGGGCAGTTTCACACGTGACACACCATCATGCTGGAACGTCGCCGTGCGGTTGAGCTGGATGGCGGGAATCCACAGAGCACCTTTGTTGGTGATCCACAGTGCGTCCCCCCACACAAGGCGCGGGTCGGCGATAAAGGTCGAGCCCTGTCCCGCCGGTGTGATTTTCAGAATACGCAGATGATCCACATCCGACACATAGAGATTGCCATCCCCGTCAATGGCAGTCCCACCAGTGGTCGGCGTGTCATAAAATGGCGTGACACGTGCATTGAGTTGCGCATCCGTCAGCGTCTTATTCTCTAGGTCTGCTGTTGCAATTTTCGACATCGGCCCTGAACTGGGCTGGAAATAAAGTGTCTCACCATCGGGCGAGACTTCCAGTTGATCGGCGTGAATTCGTGCTTCCCGGTTGCCCGTCATCAGGATCTGCCCCTCGGCTCGCATCGGCCGTTCGTCCGTAACGCAGGGCTGGTGCGCCAGAATGCGTCGCTGCTGTCCATCACGCAGATCGACAAGAATAAGGCCCGGATCACCGGCATCCGTGAGAATCAGTGTGTTGTTATGAAAACGCAGATCATCAACGTAGCTGAAGCGTGTGATTCCCTGACGGAGCACAATCAGATGCACGGGACGTCCAGTAGCGGGATCGAAGGCGACCAGTTTCGGGGCAGCGCCGTTTGCTGGATTGGGTTTGCCTCCGACATTCGCTTCACCGGAATCCACCACCCAGAGCAGCCCGTCCGGACCGATGCGGATGGCGTTGACCCGGACAAAACTGTTCAGTGCATCATGCGAATGTTTCCAGTCGTTTCACGACGCATCCGGAAAAGCCCGCATTGAACCATCCGGCAGGAGTTCGCCCACGGTAGGACCTGAACCGCCACCACCCCAGTAGGGGAAGGACATAAACACACGGCCTGTGTCCGTGGTCGTCACGGCGTTCATGATGCGATCGGACGAATAGACCGTCTGGAGCGCTGAACCGGGATAGGACTGCGCACGTGCAGGCAATGTCGAAAAACCTGTGGCAAGCAGCAGAGAAGCGACAAGAGCGAGGCGTCGTGAAATCTTCATGAGAGAAACCTCCTGCACGGGTGCGTATCCGTGGAAAACGTCAGCGCGTCATGGCCTTGAAGATGCGGGTCTGCTCAACCAGCGCGGTCTCGGTCGGCAGGCGTTCCATACTGGAAGCGCCGTAGAAGCCGTGACAGTCAGGGCATGCGCTCAATACTTTCTGCGCATCGGTAGGCATGGCGATAGGGCCGCCGTGACAGAGCAGGATCACATCATCGCGCACACTTTTCGCTGCGTCCGAGATCTCGTTGATCAGCTTGATGCAATCGTCCAGCGTGAAGGCCGTTTCAGCCCCGATGCTGCCACCCGTTGTCAGCCCCATGTGGGCCACAAGAATATCGGCGCCCGCGCGTGCCATATCTTTTGCCTGATCGACATCGAAAACATAAGGCGTGGTCAGCAGATCTTTCTTGTGCGCACGGGCGACCACATCCACTTCAAGACTGTAGCTCATACCCGTTTCTTCCAGATTCTTGCGGAAGTTTCCGTCGATCAGACCCACCGTCGGAAAGTTCTGGATGCCGGAAAAACCGACGCGACGCACATCATCGAGGAATACATCGAAGTCCACAAACGGATCGGTGCCGTTAACGCCCGCAAGAACCGGCGTGTTCGGCACGACCGGCAGCACTTCACGCGCCATATCCATGACAATCTGGTTGGCGTTGCCATAGGCCAGAAGTCCGGCAAGTGACCCGCGGCCCGCCATGCGGTAGCGGCCGGAATTATAGATGACGATCAGGTCGATGCCGCCAGCCGCCTCGCACTTGGCGGAAAGGCCGGTGCCGGCTCCGCCGCCGATGATCGGTTTGCGTTCGGCGATCAGCCCACGCAGGCGATGCAGGATGGCGCTACGTTCAATCCGGGGCATGGAAGTCATTCTCCTTGAAAAGATCGATAAGTTCTCCTGCCATGGCCTGAGCGAAGGCAGGATCGTTCATGGCGAGCGGCAGGCTGATGAAACGGCGATCCGCTGTTTGTTGCAATGTTTCAAGCAACGTATCGCGGAAAGCCATATCGGCTGCCGGATCATAAAAAGGCTGATCCGGACGATCGAGTTGTGAGAACCCACCCTCCGGATAAAAGAACCGGACCGGGCCACCACAGCGATTTAGACGTTCGCCAATCAGACGTCCCATTTCGCGGCACTCCTGAATGGTCGTGCGCATGAGGGTGATGAACGGATTGTGCCGCACGAAAACACGGTCACGATAGCGCTCAGGCACGGTTTCCATAGCACCGAAATTGACCATGTCGAGGCCGCCACAACTCCCGACATACGGCACCTTGGTCTCGGAGATCACATCGAGACGGGAGGCATCACAAGGGAAGATACCGCCCGCGACGAAATCACAGAACTCGGTTGTGGTGATATCCAGCACACACCGCAGAACGCCCTGCGCGACAAGGCGCTCCATTGAGTTTCCACCGGAGCCGGTCGCGTGGAAAACCAGACATTCGAAATCAGGCTCAAGCACCCGGACCGCTTCCGTGACACAGGACGTTGTCACACCAAACATGGTGATCCCGATTGCCGGACGGGTTTCCGGAGCCGACACAAAAGGATGGCGCACCATGCCCACCATGGCGTTGGCCGCATTGGCGAGAATGGGACGGGAAATACGGTTCAGCCCCTGCAAATCCACGACGGGATAGATCATCGCGATATCGGACTCGCCGATATAGGGTTTGATGTCGCCGGAAGCGACTGTGGAAATCAGGATCTTCGGCAACCCTATGGGCAACGCCTGCATGGCCGGTGCGACGATGGCCGTTCCACCCGAGCCGCCGATGCCGATGACACCTGCCAGATCGGAGCGGTCTGGCAGGAAGCGTTCCAGCGCGACGGACATGGCGGTGATCGCCTGACCGCGTTCTCCACAAAACACGGCTGCTGCGCCGTCCGGATGATGGGCGGCTACTTCCTGCGCCGGGATGTCCGCCGGACAGGGTGTCTCGCTAGTGCTGACATCCACGATCAGGGCTTCAACGCCATTCTCGACAAGAACGGAGCGCAGATAGATCAGTTCAGCAGATTTCGTGTCGGCCGTGCCGAGAAGATAGACATGCGGCGTCATGATCCGCGTCATCCCGCTTCAGGAAAAGACCGCCACGTCTTCGAGCATGGTCACCGTTGGACTGCCTTCCATGCCTTTTTCGAACGCGGTCTTCATAGCGAGAAAATGAGGCTGCTTTTCATGCTCGTGAATCGCTGCCACGCTTTGCCATTGTTCGATGAATACGAAATGCAGCGGATCATTCAGATCGCGGCGGCAGGTATAGAAAAGATTGCTCGCTTCCTGACGGGATGCTGTGATGCAGGCCGTCATGACGGGCAGAATTGCGTCGAGATGCTCTTCTTTCAGATGAAAGGATGCAACGACCGTCACATGCTGCGTATTGTCAGGCATGGGCTTCCCTCCGAATGGTGGCGTGGGAAGAGCCTACTCGAAGGATACACTTTCAGTATATCGGTATAGTGTCACGCGACACTTTTCCTTCTGTGTCGAGACAGGCTGACTGTAAGAGCCTCAGCGCTTCGGGCAGTCTTCGGAACGATACACTCCCGAATGCGAGGCGTATTCCAGTGCTGTGCGGCGCTTCCGTCGACTGAAAGGATGTTGCGGCAGGAAGGGAGACGCCAAGGTCTCGCGCCAGCGCGATGACACGCTCCGCTTGCTTTAGCGACATGGGCAGCCATGCATGAAAGGCGTGATGACGCGCCTGCACGACCTGAGGCAGGCTGGCAGCCACGAGTTCCTGACGGCGAATGGCCTCGTTCTGAAGGGCGTTTCGTACGCTTTCCGCTGTGCCATTCTGCATCCACAGCGCCATCATGGCGTAGGACAGGGGAGCGATCATCAGCGAAGAAGCCAGAAGCGCAGGCAGGCATTCTTCCATGTAACCAGCCGGTGGAATGAGCGCTCCGATGCGCAGTCCCGGGCTGAGGATCTTTGAAAGGCTGCTGACATGGAACGTGCGTTCCGGCGCGAGTTCAAGAAAAGATGGTCGGGACGGATTGTGCCCGGAGACATACACACCGTCTTCAATGATCAGAGCATCGAATTTCCTGCAGATACCGACAATTTCCTGTCGTCGCTGCAACTCCATCGTCGCTGTGGTCGGGTTGTGCATGGTGGGTGTGAGATAGAGGACGGCGCGCTCTTTTCGATTGCGGTAGAGAATCTTTTCGAGTGAGGCAGGAAGTATTCCTTCCTCATCCATTCGAGCAGCATGAACGGGCAGGTGGTTTTGCCGCATGGCGCCAAGCATGCCGGGATAGGTCTGCTCCTCCGTCACAGCGTATGTGACGTGTGACCGGGCGACGTTCAGAGTTACATTGAGCGCCTGCTGCGCACCTGCCGTCAGGAGCAGGTTTTCCGGCACGACCTCCACGCCCAGTTCTGCAAGCCAGTGTGCCATGATGCGACGATGTTCGGGGTGTCCGGCGATCGGCGGATAGACATTGAACAGATCCGGGTCGACCTGTTTCGCCAATTTGTTGAGCGTGCCGGATAAAGCCCTGTTGCTGAACATCGGAGGCGGCATGTTCGTGGCGAGATCGAATCTGGTTCCAGGGTTTTCCTGCCGGATAGAGACGAACATGCCGCGACCATGCACGCTGCGCACCAGTCCGCGACGCTCAAGAATGGCATAGGCGCGTGAGACAGAGCCGATGCCGATGCCGAGTCGCCACGCCAGATCCCGATGGGCGGGAAGGCGGTCATCCGCCTTGAGTTTTCCGGAAAGGATGTCGGTACCCATTGCTTCCGCAAGCCGTTCCGCCGGAGAGGCGTTCCCGTCCGGTAGATGTGGGTCCCATGATGACTGAAGGCGCATGTTTTTTCTCCGCCCTGGACCTCGTGTTTCGAAAATCTGTTCCTGCCCGGATGTGTGATTTTCTGACTGCTGGAAAGTCTGGTTGCCCTGTTTTGGATGTGACTGTCCAGACCGAGTGTGTGTTGACGGGACGTAGCGGGAGGATGGTTTCAGTCTGTATTCATTGATCGGATGTGGTGGGAATATAGAACCTGTAACTGAGTATTTTTTACAAGAAATGAAGTTTTAATGAAAATTAAGGATTGATGTTTCCGCTATCGAGAAAGTATCGGGCTGTTGGGAGAGAAAGCCACATAAAAATCCTGAAATATTCGCGCATTAGTATTTTATCATGAATAAAACGTCTTCCCGTTGCGGGTAGGTTATACCAAAGGCGGTAGCCGCTGACTCGTGTGTGAAGTGACGATTGGCGTTAGTTCTGATTCTCTTGATTTGGGGAGGATTGGGCTGATGACGCAAGCGGTGAAGCTGCGAGAGGATTATTCGGCGTCTGACCTGAGGCGGCTTGCAGCACGTAGCCGGCATGCGAACGCTGCGCGCCGGCTTCTGGCGCTGGCGGCGATCCGTGACGGGGCCAGCCGGACGGATGCGGCGCGCGCAGGCGGCATGGACCGCCAGACATTGCGGGAGCTGAAATCTTCCGGGAGTTTGAGTGACGCTGAAATAAGGAAAGGAACACACTCTGTAAAAAGGAGGAACAGAAAGAAGACAGGGCCGCGATTACGCGGCCCTGCGCATGTACCGTTACCGTCTTCTGTCTATATCGGGGCAGTCTGTGGTTTTTCAGGAGGTGTTCAGCGGTTGCGAAGGGTCTTTGCCCTTCTCCCCAGAAAAGGAGTTCGACCGGTTGAGCGGGCTTGGCGATCAGCTCGAAGCGTTTTCCCGGACTGTGGATTTTGAAGTCTTCCGCCCTGATCTGGAGCAGGCTTTGGCGTATTCAGACGGCAGTAAAGGCGGGCGTCCGCCGTTTGATCCGGTGCTGATGTTCAAGATCCTGCTGATCCAGACGCTGAACAATTTGTCCGATGAACGGACAGAGTATCTGATCAGCGATCGCCTGTCGTTCATGCGCTTTCCTGGGCTGGGGCTTTCAGATCGGGTACCGGATGCCAAAACAATCTGGCTGTTCCGTGAAAGGCTGACACAGGCGGGGGCCATTGAAAGACTGTCTGACCGATTTGACGCGACCCTGCGGAACGCGGGCTATCTGCCGATGTCGGGCCAGATCCTGGATGCCACGCTGGTGGCTGCTCCCAGGCAGCGCAATACGAACGCTGAGAAAGCCGATCGGTGCTGTCACGTTAACTGATGTTAGGTGACTGAAGGCCGGAGAAGGGATTGTCATGCGGCGAGAGCGGTCGCGCTG
>NZ_JAJJND010000102.1 GCF_029759835.1 Acetobacter sp. AN02 | reverse complement strand
CTGCTCAAGCTGAGAAACAGAAAAATTCCTCATCTCATGCGGATAAACAACACGATCAAGAACAGGAAAACGACCGGTGCCCGAGGTGCCGGATGCCGGAGAGGATGCAGCCTTGTTTTCCTGTTTTTCAGTCATGATGCCGTACCTGTTCTTTCTGAACTGATGACCTGATCCTCTGCTTAGGCCTGTAAGAACAGGCAGCCCGCAGGGAAAGGACGGTTTTCTTGCCTATTGCCCGCACGGCGCAAGCGCGAAAAGATTTTCTATATCCTTATGTGCTGTTTTTGTCACAAAATTGTCTGAAAAGCTTGTGCCGTCACTTCGGACTGTAATAGAAACGTCGCCTGACATAAGCACGATCTGAAACAAGGTCCGGCGAGGACATCTGCGATACCACGGCAAGGATATGCTTTATCCGCAGATCAGGGTCTTCTCCGGAGTTATGGAATTTCCCGGATATTTTTCCATATCCTGATACGATTTTGAAAGAATGGCCGGCCCCGCCCGGCGCAGGAGCAGAAGACAGATGGCGGTACCTTTGATGCAGGCTGTCCGCGTGGGCGGATATGTTGTGAAACAGCACCTGAGCGGTCGGAAACGCTACCCGCTCGTGCTGATGCTGGAGCCGCTGTTCCGCTGCAACCTCGCCTGCGCCGGATGCGGCAAGATCGACTACCCGGCTGCAATCCTCAATCAGCGCATGAGCGTTCAGGAATGTCTGGACGCCGATGCCGAGGCCGATGCACCCGTTATCGCCATCGCAGGCGGAGAGCCGCTTCTGCACAAGGAAATGCCGGAAATCGTCCGTGGCCTGATCGCCCGGAAGAAATACGTCTATCTGTGCACGAACGGCCTTCTTCTTGAAAAGAAGATGGACGAATACGAGCCGAGTCCCTTCTTCTCCTGGGACGTCCATCTGGACGGAGACAAGGAGATGCACGATGCCTCCGTCTGCCAGGAAGGCGTCTATGACCGCGCTGTTGCCGCAATCCGCAAGGCGAAGGCCCGCGGCTTCAGGGTCTCCATCAACTGCACCCTGTTCGACGGAGCCGACCCCGCACGCGTTGCGGCATTCTTCGACGAGGTGATGGCTATGGGCGTGGACGGCATCATGACCGCTCCCGGCTATGCCTATGAACGCGCCCCGGATCAGGAGCACTTCCTGAACCGCCAGAAAACAAAACAGCTTTTCCGCGATATCTTCCGTCGCGGAAAGGGCCACAAGTGGCGCTTCACACAGTCGCCGCTGTTCCTGAACTTCCTGGCGGGCAACGAAACCTACCACTGCACGCCGTGGGGCAAGCCGCTCCGCACCGTCTTCGGCTGGCAGCGTCCGTGCTATCTGCTCGGAGAAGGATACGCAAAAACCTTCGACGAGCTGATGAGCGATACGAAGTGGGACGACTACGGCACGGGAAATTACGAGAAATGCGCCGACTGCATGGTGCATTCCGGATACGAGTCGACAGCCGTGCAGGACGCCGTCCGCCGCCCGTGGCATATCGCGAAGGTTGCCTTGTTCGGACCGGAGACCGAAAAGCCGATGGCCCCGGAGATCTCGCTGGCGAACCAGCGCCCGGCGCAGTATGTCTTCAGCCAGCATGTTGATGAGAAAATGGCCGAGCTCGACTCGCGCAAGAAACCCGCACGTCCTCCGCGCGTGACGGTGGTGCGCGAGGCAGCCGAACCGGCAGATGCGGCAGACTGAAGCCGGGCTGCTCGCCGGATAAATACAAAAAGGCGGAGCCGCTGACGGTCTCCGCCTTTTTTCTGTCTGCCATTCTGCTATCCCGTGAGAGATGCCGGATAAAGCGGTAGATCTCTGATAGCGGATGATATGACATACTCGGTCCTGATTGTTTTCCTCCTGATCCTGCTGAACGCCCTGTTCGCAATGGGGGAAATGGCCCTGATCTCGGTGCGGCGCGTCCGCCTTGCCGGCCTTCAGGAAAAAGGGGTGAAAGGTGCGGATCGCGCCCTGCGCCTGTCCGATGCGCCGCAGAGCTTTCTGCCCACCGTCCAGATCGGCATGACACTGGTCTCGATTCTGGAAGGAACATTTGGCGGTATACAGATCGAGGCCGCACTCACGCCAAGACTTGAGGCCATTCCCGCCCTCCGGCCGTTTGCCGGAAATCTGTCCATGATCATCGTGGTGCTGGCCATCACCACCCTGATGCTGATCCTGGGGGAACTGGTCCCCAAACAGCTTGCCCTGCGATACCCGGAACAGATCGCCGCAAGACTGTCGCTGCCTCTGGAAATGATTTCCGTGGCTGCGCGCCCGTTTGTCTGGGCCTTGCGGAAATCCTCGGATCTGGTCCTGCGTCTGATGGGTGTCCGCCCGGCAACAAAAGAGGCGCTGACAGAAGAGGAACTGCGCGCGGTCATTGCGGAAGGTGCCCAGTCTGGCGTGCTGGAGGAGGGCGAGCGGACCATGATCGAACGCCTGCTGCGCCTGGCCGACCGGCCCGTGCGGGCGATCATGACGCCACGTAATGACCTGCTCTGGGTAGATCGCCACGCCGGACGCGACGCGCTCGTCAGCACGCTGCGTAACACGACCTTCTCTCGTCTCGTGGTCTGTGAAGGCAGTGTGGATAATCCCGTGGGCGTGATCATGGCCCGCGATATGCTTGATCGTCTGCTTGACGGAATGCCCGTATCGATCGAGGCCGGACTACGCCAGCCCGTGGTGGTGCCGGACACGATCTCGGCTCTGGACATGCTGGAACGGATGCGGACGATCCCGATGGGGATCGCGCTGGTCGTCGATGAATACGGCTCGTTTGAGGGGATCGTCACGGCCTCGGATCTGTTCGACGCCATCGTCGGAGAGATGCACGAACGCGCCACACGCTCCCAGGAGCCGGTCAAATACGGAGATACCCTGCTTCTTGAAGGCTCGGAACCCGCAGATGAGATCAAGGCGCGCCTCCGCCTCCCGACGCTTCCGGGAGAAGGCGATTATCACACCCTGGGAGGACTGATTCTCGCTCTGCTGCGTCGCGTGCCGAAAGAGGGAGACAAGGTCGCTTTCGCAGGCTGGCTTTTCGAGGTCCAGGCCATGGAGGGACGGAAAGTCACACGAGTACGTGCCAGTCGTCAGGCTCTGGCAGAAAACTGATCCCGGATTTTACGCGGACACAGACATATTTCGAAACATTTCCCGTGCCACGATGTTCACACATATATCGGAGGAGAAAAAGATGTTTCAGTCAGGACATAAGACCCGTGCCTGCGGGATTCTGCTGGCGATAATGACACTGCCCGGCTGCGTCAGCACGGCCGATCAGGTCGCGAACAAGGAAGATCATCTGGCAGCGGCAGGTTTCGTATTCAGACCGGCCAGCACGAAGGAGCGGCAGATCATGCTCAGCCGCCTGCCGGCTAACCGGTTCACACGAAAAATCAGGAATGATCAGGTCTGGTATATCTACGCTGACCCCACTGTCTGCGGCTGTCTCTACGTAGGCGATCAAGCGGCCTGGGCGAAATATCAGCAGTACAGACAGGCAAGAGCCATCGCGGATGAACAGCAGTCTTCAGCCGAAGATCAGATGATGGCCGCCCAGGACTATCAGGATTCCTCATGGAACTGGGGGGCATGGGGGCCGGGCGGCCCGTGGGGCGGGCCTATGGGCGGCTGGGGTCCGGGCTGGTAAGCATAAAAAAACCTGCCCGGGATGGCAGGTTTTCCGAAAATGCCTCAGGCCTCTTCGTGAGCCGGGCCGGAGTTGAGCTGGATGTATTTCTCGATTCCGATCTGCTTGATGAGATCGAACTGGCGATCGAGGTAATCCTCGTGCTCTTCCTCGTTTTCCAGGATCTTCAGGAGAAGGTCGCGGGAAACGTAGTCACGGACGCTCTCGCAATAGGCGATGCCCTCACGCAGATCGCCCAGAGCCTTTTCCTCAAGCTTGAGGTCGCATTCAAGAATTTCCTTCACGTCCTGACCGATCAGGATCGTGTTCAGACGCTGAACGTTCGGCAGGCCCCCGAGATAGAGAATACGCTCGATCAGCCAGTCGGCGTGACGCATCTCCTCAATGGATTCCTCATATTCTTTCTTACCCAGCAGGGTCACGCCCCAGTGGCGCAGCGTGCGGGCGTGAAGGAAATACTGGTTGATCGCAGTCAGCTCGTTGGTCAGCTGGACGTTCAGATGCTCAATAACTTTGGGGTCTTTAACCATAGGTCTTATCCGTTTTTCTGAGGGTGTCTGAGGAGGTGATAGAGCAGATGGAAAACAGATTCAAAGAAAAAATCATTTGTTTTCAAGAAGATAAGCGCATCTGCTTTGCATTCGCAGTTAAAGGAATGCCCTCGTGAAGGAAAATATTCCGGAATTTCAGATATTAAGCCGTACCTGTTCTATCTCACCGTCAGGTGCAAAACCGAAAATCTGACCGTAAAAATTCAGTTCCAGCAGCCAGCTTCTGCGGATAACATCAGCAGAACGGAATCCATGCCCTTCACCGGGAAACTCATAAAGCGCGAACGGCGTGCCCTGCCGCTTCAGCGCATCGGCCATCGCCCGGGCCTGAGACGGCGGCACCACACGGTCCTCAAGCCCCTGAAGAAGAAGGACCGGCGCACGGATACCGGATGACAGGGTCAGAGGAGAACGCTCCAGATAGACAGATTCCGCATCGGGCCAGGGACCGATCAGCCGGTCCGTATAACGGGACTCGAACTTATGCGTCTCCTGAGCCAGAGCGCGAAGATCCGTCACGCCGTAAAGACTCGTCCCGGCTGCAAAGACATCGCTCGTCGCCAGAGCGTTCAGAACCGTCAGCCCCCCGGCGCTGGAGCCGCGAATGGCAACCCGCGCCGGATCCGCCAGCCCCAGGGACAGCACATGGCGCGTCGCCGCGATGCAGTCATTCACGTCAGCGATGCCCCACTGCCCCTCCAGCCGCTGACGCCAGCGGCGACCAAAACCGGTTGATCCGCCGTAATTCACGTCCAGAACGGCAAATCCGCGGCTGGTCCACCACTGCACCTTGAAGGAAAACGCATCCGCAGCACGTGCCGTAGGCCCTCCGTGGACCAGAACGATCATCGGAGGCTTCTCTCCGTCGGGAACACGAAAGGAGGAGGAGGCGGGAGGATAGAAAAACGCCTGCCCCTGATCATCACCATATTGCGTTTCCACCGGAAAATGTACGGAGACCGCAGAAGAGATATCGGCAGAACCGAAGGGCAGCGTCGTTGCACTGCGCAGGATACGATATGGCACATCCGGTGTGCCCAGAACCACGGCCTGAGCCATATCCGGTGCAGCGTCCAGCCAGACAAACCGCGTCTGCTCAAGGGAAAACACCTCCTGATCCGAAGACGGCAGAAGAAGCTCAGGGCACTGATCCGGAGACCCCAGACCCACAGGGGCAACACATCCGTCCGGACCCGCCACAATCACGCGGCTGCGTCCGTCCGCAACCGCAAGAGCCATCACGCGCCCGTCCGGCAGAGGCGTGAAAGAACGTTGCCCGAAGACCCAGCCAGGCTGGCCGATCTCCTCCTCAGGAACGCAGAGCGGTGTCCTGGTGCCTGCACTCAGATCAAACCGCTCCGGAGACCACCGCCCGCTGCGATCCGACAGGGCAATCAGCGTATCAGGACCGGTCCAGCGCGGCTCGGTCACGGATTCGGCCTGATCCGCTCCGGCAATAACGCGCACGTCCTCCAGCCCGGCGAGATAGCCCCGCCGGTCCGGACATGTCCGGCCGACACACAGACGGGTCGCATCCCATGGCATGTCGGGATGAGACCATTCAATCCAAGCCACATGACTGCCATCCGGAGAGCTGATAGGAGAACTGTAGAAATCAGCGCCCTCCGCCAGACACACCGCAGGAGCACCATTCAGCGGAAAGGCCACGAGCCTTGCCCGGGCCTCACCCGCCTCTCCGTGATCTTCCTGCACCGCAAGAATACTCTGCATGGGGATCGAGAAGGAAAAATCCGCATATCGCTCATGCGTCCGTGTCGGCAGGCGGACAGGCTTCCGGCTTCCGCCGGTATCGGGGGACATCAGCCAGACCTCATTGTTTTCACGCACCGAAAACACGATCCGTCCGTTGCTGACGGCATAGGCCCCGCCGCCATACTCATGCACCCGGCTCGTCACGTCGAACGGAGGCGGCGTCACGTCACTGATGCGACCATCCGGAGACCGGCAGACCAGAACCGTGCGCCCTTTTTCCGAAGGACGCCGCTCCAGCCAGAAGACATGGCCGTTATCAGTCCGGACCATGGAAAGAGAGACCGTCTTCCCGGAAACGAGTTCAGAAGTAACAGGGGAGGGCCAGCTGCCGCAGGGCAGGGGAGTGAGATGGGGCACGACAGGAAAAATCCGCTTTGCGATCAGGTGTGTTATTATTGTCGCAAGCATATCCCGGTCGTCTGCCGCGGTCACGCTCTGATCTTGACACTCGGGAGGGGGGCGGGCTTCCTGCCGCGCAGGATATATCGCACAGGACCGGCAAACTGACACATTATCTGGACTCTCTGTTCTCCCATTACGGCTATGGGGTCGTCGGAGTGGTGGTCATGCTCGAAAGTATGGGACTGCCGCTTCCGGCCGAGAGTCTGATCATCACGGCAGCTCTGTACTGTGCCACGACCCACAGGCTGGATATCACCTGGGTCGCCGTGGCCGCCGTTACCGGTGCGATCATGGGTGATAATTTCGGCTATCTGATCGGTCGTGCGCTCGGGCTGAAAATTCTACAGAAATACGGAATCAAAATTGGCCTGACATCAGACCGGCTGCTGCTCGGGCGCTACCTGTTCCGCAGGCACGGCAATGTCGTGGTCTTTCTCGGCCGCTTCGTCGCCATCCTGCGGATCTTCGTGGCCCTGCTGGCCGGAGCCAGCCATATGCCCTGGCACAGCTTCCTCCTGTATAACGCCCTTGGCGGAATGGCCTGGGCCGGGGGCTATACCTTCGCAACCTATTACTTGGGCAGCCGTATCCTCAACGTGACGGGTCCGGTGGCCATCGCCATGGGCTGCGTCGGCGGCGCTGCGCTGCTGGCGGGCTTCCTGTTCATCAGGAAAAACGAGAAGAAACTTCTCGATGAGGCCATGGTGCAGGCCAGATCCGAAGAGAAGCCCCTGTCTGTATAGTCGGAAGGCTGATCCTCATGCCTTTCCTCCTGCACCTGTCGGGAAAGTAAGGACGGCACCCGAAACGGACCGCCCTCCGTTGCCGGAACAGTTCACTTCTTCCGAGCCCGGTATATATCAGCAGAACGGATTCCAATGTTCTGCGGAGTGATGCTCGATGACCGGGGCGAGTGAGTTTCTTTTTTCCTACGGAACGCTTCAGCTGGAAAGCGTTCAGACATCTTCTTTCGGGAGAATCCTCAAAGGAAAAGCCGACAGCATGGTCGGTTTCAAGCAGGATATGATCGAGATAAAAGACGAGGACGTCATCAGGAAAAGCGGCGAACGATTCCACCAGGTCGTCGTGGAATCATCCGATCCTGAGGACGAAGTAAAAGGAACGGTCTTCGAGATATCGAAGGAAGAGCTCGATGCTGCCGATCGTTACGAGGTGTCCGATTACAGAAGGATCAGTGTGACCCTGAAATCCGGTCAGGAAGCCTGGGTCTACGTCAGGGCAGACTGACAGCTGTCCTGTATTACGTCGTGTCGTCAGTTAAGCAGTATGATGATTGAAGCGAACTGCACTGCTGCGAGGAAAGTAGATTTGAGTT
>NZ_JAJJND010000101.1 GCF_029759835.1 Acetobacter sp. AN02 | reverse complement strand
CTCTTCATCAGAATCTCCTCATCCTCACGCTGAGAAAATTCTCATCCAAAAGCCACTCTTTTTATGGGGGGATTACCCCCCGACATATCCAGAAATCGAATGCTGGAAAGTCCGTGATCCGATCACGCGTCGAGCTCATCTTCACCGACCGGAAATCACAGACGGGATTGTTCATCCGAACTGTCGGCATCACCCGGACCACCATGAGGATCGGGCTGGCCAACATCGTCTACGAACATGCGCAGCTTCCTCTTCCCCGGAAGGTTGAACGCGAGCACGTAGTCATCCAGCGGGGGGGCCCGATCTGCTCAAAACGCAGATCAAAAACTACCCCAAGAACCGTCAATCAAATCGCCAAAAGTCTGAAGTCACGAGCCACGCGCATCAACCAACGGTTCTTCGGTCCCTCCATCTGCCCTGCAAACACATCCCGGGAGCCCTGAACGATCCGACCGAAGATCACCGGAAAAAGATCTCTATTCGGTCCTCCTCAGAGACCGCTCTTATTCGTCTCCGTCACTGTCTCCGCTCATATCCATCATCGCCTCAGCGACAACACCGGCCTGCTCGCGGACCTTTTTCTCGATCTCGTCGGCCATTTCCGGATGCTCGCGCAGGAACGTCTTCGCATTCTCGCGTCCCTGACCGATCCGCTGGCTGTCGCAGGAGAACCAGGCTCCGGATTTCTCAACAATCCCGGCCTTGACGCCAAGATCGATCAGTTCGCCCGTCTTGCTGATACCTTCGCCATACATGATATCGAACTCGACCTGACGGAACGGCGGGGCCATCTTGTTCTTGACGACCTTCACACGCGTCTGGTTACCGACGACCTCGTCCTTATCCTTCAGCGCACCGATCCGGCGGATATCCATCCGCACGGAGGCATAGAATTTCAGCGCGTTTCCGCCCGTCGTGGTCTCGGGATTTCCGAACATCACACCGATCTTCATGCGGATCTGATTGAGGAAGATCATCATGGTGTTGGAGCGTGCCAGCGTGCCCGTCAGCTTGCGCAGTGCCTGGCTCATCAGACGTGCGTGCAGGCCGACATGGCTGTCGCCCATGTCTCCCTCCAGCTCCGCACGCGGAACCAGCGCGGCAACACTGTCCAGAACCAGCACATCAACCGCACCGGAGCGCACCAGAGTATCCGCAATCTCCAGAGCCTGCTCGCCCGCATCCGGCTGGCTGATCAGCAGATTATCCACATCAACGCCCAGCTTGCGGGCATAGCCGGGATCGAGTGCGTGCTCAGCATCGATAAACGCGCAGGTGCCGCCCTTTTTCTGCGCCTCCGCAATCACATGCAGCGCCAGAGTGGTCTTGCCCGAACTCTCGGGACCATAAATCTCAACAATACGTCCGCGCGGCAGGCCACCGATCCCCAGCGCGATATCCAGCCCCAGAGAGCCGGTCGAGATCACATCCGCCTGCTCTTTCGGCCGCTGACCGAGCCGCATGATCGAGCCCTTGCCAAACTGCCGCTCGATCTGACTCAGCGCGCCTTCCAGCGCCTTGCTCTTATCCATATTCGCCCTCAGATTCACAACGTCCGCCAGTCCCGGCGCCACGACAGGGCGCGGCACGGCGGGAGCCGCCTGCGCCGAGTCTGTCACAGAGCCCGGATGCACGGCAATGCCACGCAGTAAATCTTCTCCGGCCGGAGATCCGGCCTCAGCAGTCGCAGCCTGTGCTTTTCTGGCAGCCATCTTCCCGCTTCCTGACAGTGTTCACTATGTGTTCCGACCTTATATGGAACATAAACAGAACATGCAAGGAGCGGTTTTTCAGGCGATATCCCTCTTCAGAGGACCGTGCACCATTTTTTCGGAAGTTTCTGACTGACAGAAATCCGTGCCGCAATCTCACGCTCAAGAACGAGCAGAAGAACGGAGGCGGAAAGACGTACCATCTCCTCCATCGTCTGATTATCCTCAGCCAGATTACGGATGCATTCCTCAGCCCAGGCCAGAATGACCGGATTGGTGGAGGCAAAAGGCTCCACCCGCAGACGCAGCGCGTCCAGTTCCCGCGTATGATGCTGATGCACATCATCCGCAGGCTGATGATCCCGGAACGTCATACTGCCCTGCACCTCTGCCTCAGACTCGGAAAACACTCCGCGAAGTCTGGGGCAGACTGGTTAGCGTGCCGTTAAAGTGCAGGGCAGACCGGTTCTCAGACCTCGCGCAGGACCCGTCCGGCAATCACCTCAAGCCGGGACAGAAGCGCAGGATCGCGCGCCTCGGGAGCCGTGATCAGGGCGTGTTCCAGGGCGCGGTCGCACCCGGCGGAACAGGGTTCGAACGGCGTGCCGAGCTCGGGAATCATCGCCCGGACCAGATCCCGCGCATGCGCCCCGTTCTCATGCATGATCTTCACGACCGCCTCGACCGTCACGCTGTCATGGTCCGGATGCCAGCAGTCATAATCCGTCACCATCGCAACCGTCGCGTAACAGATCTCCGCCTCGCGTGCGAGCTTGGCCTCCGGCATGTTCGTCATGCCGACCACGGAACAGCCCCAGCTCCGGTAAAGCTCACTCTCCGCCTTCGTGGAGAACTGCGGGCCCTCCATCACGAGATACGTTCCCCCGCGCGTATACGCGATCCCCAGCTCCTTCAGCTTCGCTTCGGCAACGTCCCCGATCCGCGGGCAGACGGGGTCGGCAACCGAGACATGCGCCACGCAGCCCGTATCGAAAAAACTCTTCTCACGAGCAAAACTGCGATCAATAAACTGATCCACAATCACGAAATGCCCCGGAGGAAGCTCCTCCTTCAGAGACCCCACCGCCGAGAGGGAAATAATATCCGTCACACCCGAGCGCTTCATCGCCGCGATATTCGCGCGGTAGTTCAGGCGCGACGGCGGGATCGGATGCCCGCGTCCGTGGCGCGGCAGAAACACGCAGCGCACACCAGCAAGGCGGCCGGTCAGCAGCCGGTCCGAAGGCGCACCCCAGGGCGTGTCCACGGACCGCCAGACCTTATCCTCAAGACCATCGATATCATACAGACCCGACCCGCCGATAATCCCGATCACACGTTCAGGGGCCTTGGGTTTCACCTTTGACTTTACGGTGCGCACCGTTCCAGATCCTCCGCTTGAGAAGCACGAGAAGCACTATCAGGAAACACAGATACAGCACAGCCCGCACACCGGTCCGGTGCCGCTCGCCAAGATGCGGATCAGACGCCCAGGCAAGGAACGTCGTCACGTCCCGCGCCTCCTGAACCAGCGTCGCCTTCGTCCCGTCCGCATAGGTCACGGAGCCGTCCTGCAGCGGCGGAGGCATGGCAATCGCGCGTCCTGCGGCAAAGCGGTTGTAGAACAGGCCCGGCGGAGGCGTAACGCCATGCGGCGGATCACCATATCCCGTAAGCAGCGCGAAAATCCTGTCCGGCCCGCCCGAATACACGGCCGCCAGCCGCGACTGATCCGGCGGAACCACAGGGCCGGGCGGCATCAGCGCAGGCGGGAACGGATCGTCTGACGTGGCAGACCGCATGACAGGCTTCCCGTCCGGATCCGTCCCGCCCGGAACCTGGTGGGAGGCCGCAACAGCCCTGACCTGATCCGCCGTCAGACCGGCACCGAGCAGATCGCCGAACCGCAGATATTTCATGCCATGACAGGTCGAGCACACCTGCTCATAAACCTGATAGCCACGCCGGACCGCAGCCTTATCATACTGCCCGGTCAGCCCGAGGAAACTCCAGGACTGAGCCGGTGCCGCATCATGACCGGGATCTGCAGCGGACGCCGCAGACAGAACCGGCGCAGACATGACGAGCGCAGCGGCGAGCAGACCAGCCGTCAGCGCAGGAGCGGACCGCCTCATACCTGCCCCCTGAAGGTCATCGTCTCGCGCCTTGACACCACCGGCATCAGCACAAGGAAATGCACGAAATAATACAGCGTCGCCAGCTGCGCGACATACAGCCATCCCCCCTGAACATGATGCTTTCCCGCAAGACCCAGGAGCATGAACGCCACAGGCAGACACAGCATGGCCACACGATAGACCGGACGCAGACGCGGCGCGCGCACCGGAGACCGGTCAAGCCAGGGCACCGCAAACAGAACCGCAATCGCCCCCGCAGACGCAACCAGACCGCCGAATTTTGAGGGAACGGCCTGAAGAATGGCGTAAAACGGCAGGAAATACCATTCCGGCTCAATATTCGCAGGCGTATGCAGCGGATTGGCCGGACGGAAGTTTTCCGGCTCCGTAATCAGACCCGGCAGGAAAAACAGGACCAGCGCAAAGATCAGCGCAAAAACGGCCACGCCCAGACCATCCTTGATCGTAAAATACGGATGGAACGGCAGGGTCCGCTCCGGCTCCCGCACCTCCCCGTCAGGAGAGTTCGATCCCGTGTAGTGCAGCGCCGCAACGTGCAGCCCCACCACGCCCAGAACGACAAATGCCAGCACGAAATGCAGAATGAACAGATGATGCAGCGTCACATCACCCGGGCGATCCCCGCCCAGGAACAGGCGCTCCGTCACCGGACCGGCCCACGGCACCGCACCGATCGCCTTGCCCGCCACATCCGCCCCCCAGTAGGACATCTGCCCCCAGGGAAGAACATATCCGGCAAAGGCCGTCACCATCACCAGGGCCAGAAGGACCATGCCGAACAGCCACAGAATCTCACGCGGCTTTTTGTAGGACGCATAATAAAGACCAC
The DNA here is from genome assembly GCF_029759835.1 of Acetobacter sp. AN02. Classification (GTDB taxonomy): domain Bacteria; phylum Pseudomonadota; class Alphaproteobacteria; order Acetobacterales; family Acetobacteraceae; genus Acetobacter. The sequence goes on along the minus strand of NZ_JAJJND010000101.1, from coordinate 3,779 downwards.
GCCACAGATGCACGTAGAGCGCGGCCAGAAACAGGCTGGCCCCCGTCATATGCATCGCGCGGATCAGCCATCCTCCGGGCAGACGCCGCTCGATCGCCTCGACCGAGGCAAACGCCTCTGCGGCCGTCGGCGTGAAATTCATCGCAAGGGTGATACCCGTCGCCAGCATCAGCAGCAGGACCACCGTCAGCATCGCTCCGACAGTCCACAGCGCATTCAGATTCCGCGGCATCGGAAAACGGATATACTGCCCCCTGAACGCGCTGATCACGGGGAAACGGCTGTCGATCCACCCGGAAATTCCGCTCTCTTCGCGCTCCCCGCCTCCGGCTCCAGCAGACATACGATCCCCTCGCACCTTCACACAGCCCTGCGGCACTCCTTCGGAGCCCCCTGCGGGAACTGTGGTATAAATCATATCGGAACCGTTCCGTTCAGCCCGTCTCTGTGTTTAGCCAGAGCCCTGGCCCTCACGCAATCCGCTCTTGCAATGAAATGTCAAAAGGCGCACCCCGTCTGCGTCCGGACAGTATCCCTCATCCGGATGCCGCCTCACGACATACCGGCGGCCGACGACGCATACCGGAGCCCCGAATGGCCACTCAGCCCGGCGCAGCCCACGCGCACACAGCTCTCAGATCAGACGCACGCAGCTGGTTCGAATCCCTCCGTGACAGGATCTGCGCAGCCTTCGAAGCAATCGAGGACGAAGCCGCACGATCCGGCACACAGATCCTTCCCGGCCACGAAGCCCCCGGCCGTTTCACACGCACCTCATGGCAGCGTCCGGTCGAGGACGGCCTGAGCGGCACCGATGGCGGCGGCGGCGTCATGAGCGTCATGCGCGGGCGGGTGTTCGAGAAGGTGGGGGTGAACGTCTCCACGGTTCAGGGCGAATTCAGCCCAGAATTCCGAAAGACCATCCCCGGAGCAGCCGAGGATCCGCGTTTTTTCGCAACCGGAATCAGCCTCGTCGCCCATATGTGCAGCCCCCTCGTTCCGGCCGCACATTTCAACACACGCATGATCATCACCACGGAAGGATGGTTCGGCGGCGGGGGGGACATCACCCCCATGTTCCCCCAAAGCGCCGAGGCACAGGAAGACGCCGCCACCTTCCATCAGGCTTTCAGGGAGGCCTGCACGAAACACGATCCGGAATACTATCCCCGCTTCAAGGCCTGGTGCGATGAGTATTTCCATCTCCCGCATCGCGGCGAACCGCGCGGTCTCGGCGGGATCTTCTACGACCGCCACCGGACCGGCAGCGCACAGGCCGATTTCAGCTTCACACAGGATGTCGGCCTTGCCTTCCTGCACGCCTTCCCCGAAATCGTCCGCAGACGCATGCATGAACACTGGACCCCGGAACAGCGTGAGGCCCAGCTCATCCGCCGCGGCCGCTACGTCGAGTTCAATCTTCTCCACGATCGCGGCACCCTCTTCGGACTGAAAACCGGAGGACACACAGAGGCCATTCTGATGAGCATGCCTCCGGAAGTGAAATGGCCATGAAAGCAGGCAGAAACAGCATGAACCGGCACCGCGTCGCCGTCATCCAGGCCGGAACCAGCCTCTTCGACACGCCCCGCACCCTGGACAGAATGGAAGCACACTGCGAAGCTGCCGCCGCACAGGGCGTCGAACTCGCGGTCTTCCCGGAAGCCTATATCGGCGGATACCCCAAGGGTCTGTCCTTCGGCGCCGTCCTCGGAACCCGCTTCCCTGAAACGCCGCGAAGAATATCTGCGTTACTGGAAATCCGCCATCACCGTACCCGGCCCCGAAACCGCGCGGATCGGCTCCTTTGCCGCAAAAATGAAAGCCCATATCGTCGTCGGCGTGATCGAGCGCGACGGCGCGACCCTGTACTGCACGGCCCTGTTCTTCGCTCCTGACGGCAGCCTCACAGCAAAGCATCGCAAGCTGATGCCCACCGGGACCGAACGCCTCGTCTGGGGACAGGGAGACGGATCGACCCTCCCCGTCATCGATACGGAAATCGGACGTATCGGCGCGGCAATCTGCTGGGAAAACTACATGCCTGACCTGCGCCAGAGCATGTATGCCCGCGGGATCAGCCTCTGGTGCGCTCCCACTGTGGACGAGCGAGAGATCTGGCAGGCCTCGATGCGCCATATCGCCTATGAGGGACGCACATTCGTCCTCAGCGCATGCCAGTATCTTACCCGTGCCGACGCCCCTGAAGACTATGACTGTCACCAGGGCAATTCACCCGAAACCGTTCTGATCCGGGGCGGAAGCGTGATCATAAATCCGTTCGGAGAGATCATCGCCGGCCCGGTTCACGACCGGGAAGCCATCATTACAGCCGATATCAGCCAGGACGATATCATCCGGGCGAAATACGACCTCGACGTCGCCGGACACTACGCCCGCCCCGACGTCTTCAGCCTGCATGTCTGCGCGGCTCCCCGCTCCCATGTGACCTGGATGGAATAAAAAACTCGACCGTCATTTCCCGATAAATGGCTTCAGATGCAGCGGCTGCGTCTCCCGCCCGTCGTTTCCTGCACTGCCTTATAGGCACTGCCTGGGAAGCATCAGCGGTCCGATCATCTGAGCTGTTCAAGTAGATACATCGCCCCAACTTTCAGAAGAAACTGACCGAAGAATTGGGATTTCTTCAGAACGAAGAAAAGGCTTTTCCAGAGCGGGAAGATGATGTCCGTTATGCTTTGAGCATGTGTGACGTCAGTAATCAGGCGCTTCAGACAGCCAGCCTGCTCTGTCAGAGTGATGAAAATCCGACTGAGGACACCTGTCAGTTCCGCCAGATGAAGCAGTTCTGCAACGTCTTGTCCGGACCAGAACTTTCCGTGCGTCTTTGCGCTGAAGGCCGATGGATGACGTAAATGATCCTGACCGGTTGCAGATGCGGCTCTCCCCTCGATCACCTGGCACCTCGATTGCATAATGATCGTCTGATACACGCCATGCCTCGACATCAGATTTGCCTGTGGCATGACACACCGGATCGCACCGGAAAATGCAACTTGTCCCTTCCGTTCATGTTACAGTCGCGCGAGGCTTCAGAAACATAAAAACCGGAAAAGGACATGCTCATGATATCCGCCCGTCTCTCCCTCTCCGCAGCCCTGCTGTGCCTGAGTGCCGCCCTTCCGGCTGCTGCATCCGCGCAGACCGCCATGGAACACGGAACAACCCCTTCGGAAATTCTCCTCAAGGGTGCCGATGGCAAAACCATCGGAACGATTGCCGTCACCGATGCGCCGAAAGGCGTCATCCTGCGCGTGCAGGCAAAAGGCCTGAGACCCGGCTGGCATGGTATTCATTTCCACGAAACCGGAGACTGCTCCGCCCCCTCCTTCAAAAGCGCCGGAGGTCACGTACACACGCAGTCTCCCGTCGTGCACGGCCTGCTGAACGCCAATGCCAATGATGACGGAGACCTTCCCAATCTCCGGGTTGCAGACGACGGAACCGCAATGGCCGAGTTCTACTCCACGCTCGTCTCGCTGCACGGCACTGGTGGTCGCCCGGCCCTGCTCGACAAGGACGGAGCCTCGGTCGTGATCCACGAAAATCCCGATGACTACAAAACCCAGCCGATCGGCGGTGCCGGGTCGCGCGTCGCCTGCGCTGTCATCCGCTGATCGCCATACGAAGCGCATCGCCGGTGCGGCCTGAATGAACCGGGTGCGGAGACTCTCCTCCGCACTAGGTTTTGTTGACAAAAGACGGTAGCCACAATTTTACGGCTGCGAGGTTAAGAAAGGCGAGAAACGATTTTCTTG
>NZ_JAJJND010000100.1 GCF_029759835.1 Acetobacter sp. AN02 | reverse complement strand
CTGCTCAAGCTGAGAAACAGAAAAATTCCTCATCTCATGCGGATAAACAACACGATCAAGAACAGGAAAACGACCGGAAGAAGATTTGGATGACATGATTCAGCTCTTTCTCTCGACCATGTAGCGGGCGAGAAGGTGCAGATGTTTCGCACGATCACCAAAAGGTGAGAGCGCCGTAACAGCCCTGTTCATCAGAACCTCAGCTTCACGCCGCGCCCCGTCAATTCCAAGCAGGGCCACAAAAGTGGACTTCCCCGAAGCCTCATCCTTACCCGCCGTCTTGCCCAGTTCCTCGGCACTCGCCGTTGCATCCAGAACGTCATCCGCAATCTGGAACGCCGCCCCGATATCATGCCCGTAAGACAGAAGCGCCTTCATCTGATCGGAAGACGCACCCCCCAGAAGCGCACCCGCCTCGGCAGAATAACGGATCAGACGCCCCGTCTTGAGCTCATGCAGACGACGCACGGCCTCCAGCGGCAGAGACCGGCCCTCACCCAGCATGTCAATCATCTGACCGCCGACCATCCCCGCAGCCCCCGAAGCCCGGGCCAGAGCCAGAACCAGATCCGCACGCACGGATGCATCACCCGACGTCGCCGGATCGGCAATCACCTCAAACGCAAGCGTCTGCAGCGCATCACCGGCCAGAATGGCCGTCGCCTCATCAAACTTCCGATGCGCCGAAGGCTGCCCGCGGCGCAGATCATCATCATCCATCGCCGGAAGATCGTCATGAACGAGGGAGTAGGCGTGCAGCATCTCAACAGACGCCGCAACACGCAGGGCGGCAGCCTCGGACACGCCGAACAGAACTGCCGTCTCAACCACGAGATAGCCGCGCAGACGCTTCCCGCCGCCCAGCGTGGCATAGCGCATCGCATCGTACAGACGCGCACTGTCATCGGAAACAGGTGGAATGAGCGCGTCCAGAGACGCCTCGATCTCAGACGCCCGCCGCGCCAGAGAAGCCTTCAGATCGGAGAAATCAGCAGCCTGTGCCGGAGTGGAGATATCCATGGTCTCACGTCTGTTCCAGATTGGCGACGCCAGCAGAGCCGTCGTTCTTTTTCACAATAAGCTGCACGCGCTCCTCCGCCTCACGCAGCTTCTTCTCACAATGCTGACGCAATACCGAACCGCGCTCATAGGCGGTAATGGCATCTTCAAGCTTCAGCTGCCCCACTTCCATACTCCGGACGATTCGCTCCAGCTCGTGAAGCGCCTCCTCAAACGAAAGTGCGGTGATGTCGCTGTTCATACCGGACGGGTCCTCACGACTCAATGCGAAGGGCAGCCATTACCCCCGCGCCGGGGATGTGCCAACCCTTTATGGCGGGATGCGGGGAGCATGCCTGATCAGAGTCCGGCGCTGCCCTCTCCCCGGCGGATGACAAAAACATACGTCCCGTCCTCCTCCGTAAAGGCAACCAGAGCATGACCGCTCTCCCGGCAGAAAGCCCGGAATTCCGCGACAGACGCCCGGTCCGAAACCAGAACCCGAAGCCGCTCGCCAGGGGACATCGCCCGCAGCGCACGGGCCGCCTTAAGAACCGGAAGAGGGCAGAAAAACCCCCGCACATCAAAAACCGTATCACTCATTTTCAGGTCCCGGCTGACTTTCAGGTTCCGGCAGGGCGGGAACGCCGGTGCGCCCCCACACAGCTGATCACGCTCAGAACAACACACACAAACGCAAGCCCCTCGGACAAGGTCAGAAACCGGCCGTTCCACAGACAGCCATAGATCAGCGCCGATAACGTCTCCGACAGAATCATCTGCCCCGACAGTGTCAGAGGCAGAAGACGGCTCGCCCGGTTCCACAGCGCATTGCCCGCCATGGATGCAAGAACAGCAACCCCCGCACAGATCAGCGCAAACCGCAGCCACGCCCCCGCAGAATGCACGACATCCCCCGAACCCGCAGACAACAGCGGAAAACCGGGCAGGGCAGGGAGCAGACCCGCCGCAAACGGCACCAGACGCGCGAACGGAACGGCCTCCCCCTCCGGACTCCGCGCGGACATCACACTCCCCGCAAACATCACCGGAACCGGAACCGCCCCCACGATGATTGAGGTCATCGCAATGCCACCCGCCTGAACCCCGGCCGCAAGAAGGATGAAATAAACCGTGTTCCCTGCAAGAGACAGGAAAAACAGCTCCCGCCACTCCCGCACCGACACATGCCCGCGCAGAACCGGAATGCGCGGAATCAGCAGAACCGCAGAAAACAGGCCGTAGAAAAAATACCTCCCGCAGGCGAGCTGCAGCGGCGTAAACCCGCGCGCCAGCTCAGGAACCAGAAAAACCAGCCCCCACAGCGCCCCCGCGCCGAAACCGCACGCAATCCCGGTGCCATAACCGGGATGCCGCAGAACGGACATCACCCCCCACAGGAAACACCTCGCATCACGCCCCCCTCAGAGCCGCAAGCTCCAGAGCCCGCGCATAAACCGTCCGCCGCGGCAGACCCGATGCCTTCGCCACGATCGCCGCCGCATCCCGCACGGAACTGTGCTCCAGAGCCGCGACCAGCCGCTCATCCAGATCCGCAGCCCCGTCCTCCTCCTCCGCAGCAGGAGGCGCGATCAGAACCGTCATCTCCCCGCGCGGCGGATCCTCCCGGCACCGCTTCGCCAGAGACACGCCATCCCCGCGTAAAAGCTCCTCAAACCGCTTGGTCAGCTCGCGTGCGATCACAACCTGCCGCCCGGTTCCGAACACATCTGCGAGATCAGCCACCATATCCGCCACGCGATGCGGCGCCTCATGCCAGATCAGAGTCGCATGAAGCCCGGCCAGCTCCGCCGCCCGCAGCGTGCGGAAACTCTCCAGACGCGCAGCCTCACGCGGGGGAGGAAAACCCAGAAACATGAACGGATGCGGCGGCAGACCCGACAGAACCAGAGCCGTCAGAGCCGCATTCGGACCCGGAACCGCCGTCAGGGGCAATCCCGCCTCCGTCACGGCCCGGACCAGGCGATAGCCCGGATCGGACATCACCGGCATCCCGGCATCAGAAACAAGAGCAATCCGCACTCCCTCGCGCAGCTGCTGCACAAGCCCGGGAAGACGCTGCTCCTCATTATGATCGTGCAACGCGCCCGTACGGACGGAAATGCCATAATGCTGCAACAGTCGCGCCGTAACCCGAGTGTCCTCGCACAGCACGAGATCTGCCTCCCGCAGAGCCGCCTGCGCGCGGGGACTGAAATCGCCAAGGTTGCCGATCGGCGTCGCCACCAGCGTCAGACCGCCTTCACGCAAAGCATGACGCGGCGGAAAACCTTCGTTATGACAGTCATGAGCGTCGTCATGATCCGGCCCGCCGGACATCTCCGGTTCTCCGGAAAGGGCGACAGGGTCTGAAACAGTCATTCTTATCATCCTACCAGTGCGGAGGAGCACAGCGTTGAAGCCGGTTCAGTCATGCCACGATATGGCACGAGGGAAAATCTCCGCACACCGTTCCCGTGCCACCCCCATTCGCAAGGCCACCCCTCTCTGTAAGACAGGACTCCTGACCGCCTCGCTGCTCGCCCTCTCAGCCTGCACACAGACCAGCACGTCATGGCCCGACGGCGCTGCCGCAGGGCAGGGAAACGCCGCCCGGGCAAAACTCGGCGTGCTGCTCCCCCTGAGCGGAAAGAACGCAACCCTCGGCGGTGAAATGCTCCGCAGCGTCCGTCTCGCCCTGTCCGCCTCAGGCGGCAGCACCCCGCAGGTCGATGTCCACGATACCGCAGGCCCCGCCGGCGTCACCGCCGCCGCACAGACCGCCATCTCCGCCGGAGACGGGCTGATCCTCGGACCGCTCACCGCGCAGGACACGGCCTCGATTGCCTCCATGACCCGGCTGAACACCATCCCGGTCCTCGCCTTCACCAGCGATGTCCGCCAGGCCTCGCCGGGCGTGTGGACCCTCGGAATCACACCGGAACAGCAGGTCACGCGCCTCGTCGCCGCAGCAAAGAATGAAGGCCGCCACAGCTTCGCCGCTCTGCTGCCCGACACCCCCTTCGGACACGCCATGGGCGACGGCCTCCTCAAGGCCTGCACGCTTTACGGTCTGCCCGCCCCGCAGATCGAATATCACGCCCCGGGCACGGCCGCGATCACGGCAGGCCTGCAGCGCCTGATCGGCAGCACTTCCGCCGCCGCCCCGCAGCCCGCAGCCTCTTCAGCCTCAACGACGGACCCGCTCCCCGAAATATCAGCCCAGGACACGACAGAGCCCTCCGCTCCCGGAGACGCCCTGCCGCCGGAGCTGGCAAAGGCCCTGGCCTCCTCCGGCCCGGCCCTGTCCCCCGTCCCCGAAGCCTCGTCGGCCTCCGTCCCGGAAAAGCTGCCGTTCGACGCCCTGCTGCTGGGCGATACAGGGCTTGAGCTGAAAACCATCATCGACAGCACGGCCACATACCATCTCGCAGCCCCGCAGGTGCGAATCCTCGGTCCGGCCCTGTGGGGCGCCTTCTCCTCAAAGCTCGGAGGCATCCAGGGCGCATGGTATGCAGGTGTGAATCCGGCGGCCCGCCAGAACTTCGTCAGCCGCTTCCAGGCCGAGAATCACCACGTCCCGACTCCGCTGGCCGATATCGCCTATGACGGAGGCATCGCCGCCGCAACCGTCGCGACACAAAGCCGCGGTAACGGATTTCCCGCCTCTCTCCTGACCCGCCCCGAAGGCTTCCAGGGCGCATCAGGCACCTTCATCCTCAATCAGGACGGAACGGTCCGCCGCGACCTCGCCGTCTTCGAGGTACAGGCCGTCGGAGGAGGCCGGATTCTGGACTCCGGTGTGGCCGGAAAAAGCTGACGGGAAAAAGCCGGCAGAAAGACAGAACTCCGTATCCGACGCCGGATACGGAGTTCCGAAACAGGTCTGCAGGAAAAGTGCAGAAAAAACCGTATTATTTATGAATGTGCCCGCCCGGAGGGAAGTCCGGGCGATCCGTTTCCGCTGTGTGGAGGCAGGCATGACGAAACTGCTTTGCCGCGTTGAACGTGCATCCCTGCGGATCGCCATTACTGATGCACTCCACAACGCAGCAGCGGGTATAAAACCGGAAATTGTCCTATCTGAGGAGCCGCCGGCGACAAATCCGGCAAGCCCGGAAAACATAAGGACTCCGGCCGGAACATACAATGTCACGAATGACGTAGCCGGGGCCGGGAGAATGAAGTGCAGCCCGACGATCAGTGCCATCGCCGGTAACAGAAATTCCGGATGGGCCCAAGCCGGATGACGAGGCTGGCAGCAAGGAAGATAAGAATTCCTTCGCCGATTAATATTACCCGCCTCGCCTGTGCCGGGGTCGTAATTACATCGCCGGGCTGACGGACAACGCGAACAGTCGCAGCGCCCATGATTGCAAATCCTGCAAACGGGAGCACAAGTAGCAGTCAGGGAACGTCAGGCAGCGACGACAGAGTCGTATAAGCAAAGAACGCCCCGAAAAAGTCATAATCAGCGCACCTCAGGATCCGACAGGTCACCTCATATCGGTCTGGCAAGGAGGATTGTACCAGGTGACGTCAGCAGGTGAGCCCGGGCGATCATATCCCCAGACAATTCAGTCGTCTGGAAACCCTTTTTATCAGGGGTAAAAATAATATAACCCGGGTAAAATAAGAATGAAAAGGAATTCGCTGTCAGGCCGCCACCGTCACCTCGGGCACCGGCAGAACCGGCCGGATGAAATTCAGGGCCGCCTCAAACGATCCTTCCCGGCTGAGCTCACGATTGCGGATCGCATCCGCCACAACCCATCGCGTTCCCTGCGGCCGGACCGTATAGGCCGGATCAGCCGTCTCACGCACCCACACCATAACGATATCCGGATCCTGAGCGGAAGAGCCCGGATCAGCACCGATATCAGCGTCGCAAAGCCCCATGGGAAGCCCGGCAGTCAGCCAGCGGGAAAGATATTCCCGATGCCGGGGAAGGAAAGAGAGGCGGAAGGGGACAACATTTCCGGCGGCGGACGTCTGAGCTGCTGACATCGTCTTTCTGCATCCTCGGCGAAGGCGGTGGAGGCGCGGCAGGAGCGCCCCGTCAGAAAAAACGTATTGCCATGACCGGCATTCGCCAATCAGGAAAAGGCCTGTCAGCGCCTGCGAAACAGGCAGCCTTTCCCTAGTGTGATAAAAAGACAACAAACCGTAACTGAACAGATCAGAAAGTAATCAGATCCGTACGGCGGATGGTTATTTTTTAATCACGCCCCGTTCGCTCAGGCCGGGCGAATCAGGCGCGCCGCAAAGAATCCGTCCATGCCACCCTTGTCAGACCACATCCCGGGATGAGTGCGGAAACAGCCTTCCGGCGTCAGGGCCTCCGGCAGATCCGCCAGCTCTTCAGGGGTAAAGGCCTCATGAACGAAGCCGATACGCCGTGCGGCTTCCACCTGCGCCGGGCCTTCTTCTTCCTGAAGCGAGCACACCGCATAGATCAGCCGCCCGCCGGGACGCAGCATCTGCCATGCCGCCTCAAGCAGCCTGCGTTGCCCTTCCGCCAGAGCCGTCAGATCCCGCGGCCGCTTGATCCACAGAACATCCGGATGCCGCCGTGCGGTGCCGGTGGCGGAGCAGGGTGCATCCAGCAGAATCGCATCCACAGGCCGGTCCGGCCGCCACGATGTCGCATCGGCAATTACCGTCTCCACCTCCAGCCGCAGCCGGGCGATATTCTCCCGCAGTCGGACCGCACGGGTCTCCTCGCGTTCAACGGCCACAACCTTCGCACCGGTCAGGGCAAGCTGGGCCGTCTTGCCTCCGGGGGCAGCACAGAGATCGGCCACGCTCTCTCCCGGACGGGCCGCAAGCAGACGGGCAGGCCAGGAGGCTGCCACGTCCTGAACCCAGAACAGCCCTTCCTCATAGCCGGCAATTCCGGGAATCCGCGTTCCGGCCGGAAACCGCACGGAGCCGCCCGGAAGGAGTTCGCCGCCTTCAGGAACGGGGCTTGCGGGACGCAATGTCAGATCAACCGGCGCTTCCTCATTCAGGGTGCGGGAAATGGCCCGGGCTACACCGGGACCAAGCGATTTCCACGAACTCCAGAGCCAGGAAGGAATATCCAGACGCTCGGTATCCAGTCCCTCAAGCAGACTGACGCCCTGAGCAGCAACCTTGCGCAGCACGGCGTTTGCAAGACCGGCAAAAGGCTCCAGCCTGTGCCGCCGCAGCAGATCGACAATCGTCCCGACCGCGGCATGAGGCGGAGTCTCAAGGTAAAGCAGCTGCGTCGCGCCCAGCAGCAGCGCGGCACGGACGGCTTCCGGTGGCTGCTTGCGAAGAAACGGCTCAAGGGCCACGGAGAGTGAGCCAAGATGCCGGATGGTCGTGGCAGCCAGCCTGTGGGCCGCCGCGCGGTCGCGGGCCTCGGCCTGCCCGTCCCTGGTGGCGCGGGAGAGACTTGTCTCCAGCATGCGCCGGTCCTCAATCACACCGCGCAGAATCTCAAATGCGATGTCGCGCGTCGGGTCCGGCTGCGGGGCGGGGCGGGGAGCAGAACGGGAGCGGGAAGTTCTGCTGAATTTCCGTCCGTCCGGAGATGATTTTGACGAAATCTTCATTCCTTGCGCGCTTCAATGGCGTGAGGAAGAGCACATTGCACGTCAGATACCGGCAGACCAGTCCCTGAGATGGTTTTGTATCCGGAAACAGCGCGGGGGATGCGGATTTTTTATGGGTGTAAGCCATGGGCTGGGTGTGATTGCCAGCCTGTCTGACCGGGGACGGGAAATATTCGTGCCGACAGTCAGTGCGGTGCCAGGTGGTGTGATGCTGCGGCTTTTCTTTACGCGCCCGCCAAAGCTTCTCATGCCAGGCTTTGCCGGTTCCGGTATCGTTGTCGTTGCTCCGGGGCAGTTCGGGGATTTCGGCTTCAGGCCGGTCGCGTTCGACAGAATCCTTCTGAAGGAGATTCTGAGGAAGAATATCTCGGATGCAGCCGGAATGGATTCCGAGATGCGCGCCGTTGCTACGGCTGGCTTTGCCGGGCGTCCCGTCAGGCGTCTGGCGGAAGATGCAGGCCGCAAGCGTATGGCTGACAGGAAATATCTTGCGAAAGAGCTGTCAGCCCGTCTGGCCGATTATCTCTGCCCCTATGGCTTCTCCGATTCGCTGGTCCGTCTGTACGGCATGATGGGGTTTTCCGGCATATCCGGCAGGGAACCGCCGCAGTTCCGCCTGATCCGTAGAACGATCTCCGGCCTCGAGACGGAACAGCAGGCCTCCCGGCCGGAAGACAGACACGCGGACAGGATTGCCAGAGCGGCTGCCCTCGCGGCTTTAAAGCGCCTTCTGGCGTTATGGGAGAAGATGAATGCGCTGTATGAGGATCCGCTGAGTCTGGCCGGTCTGCAGTACGAAGCCGGACAGGGAGAGGCTGAACTCGGGCGTCTGTGCGGATGGGTGAGATACAGAGGTGGCCCCGGTTTTTTGGACAGGGGGTTAAGCTATAGACCGGCCTGAGAGAGGACGGGTTTATGGGCAAGGTT
>NZ_JAJJND010000010.1 GCF_029759835.1 Acetobacter sp. AN02 | reverse complement strand
TGCACACCATCGCCTTCGCAGGTCTCATGCTGAAAAACGCAGCCAACCTGCTCACGCAAAATGCATAACACTCTCTATTCGACGAAATTTACGTGCCAAAAACTTATCGAAATTCATTTCAGTCATTTCCGAATATTATCTGAGACGCTGGCGGTGCTTTTAACGCTTTTCCCCTCTGCTCTCCGCGCGCAGAATATCGAGCGGCAGAAATTCTCCGCTTCTTTCGAAATGCCAGAAGGTCCATCCGTTGCAGGACGGGGCATTTGTGAGCATTGCACCGAGTTTGTGGATTGAGCCGCGCTTGTTTCCGCAAACGAGTGTTCCGTCCGGAGAGACTGTTGCGAACAGTCTGCGGGCCTTGTCGCTGACGATGGTTCCGGCCTGGATCATGCCCTGTTCGACCAGGCTGCCGAAGGGCACGCGCGGGGCTTCGCGCTTCATCGGGGTTGTCAGGACCGCATCATCGGCCAGGGGTGTTTCTTGTTCCACGCGTTCCAGTGCTGCATCGGCATAGTCCGGATGGCGTTCGATGCCGATATAGCGGCGGCGCAGGCGCTTGGCGATAGCGGTGGTCGTTCCTGTTCCGGTAAAGGGATCAAGCACGATATCATCCACGTTCGTGGAGGCGACGAGAACGCGGTGGAGCAGGCTTTCCGGCTTCTGCGTCGGGTGCAGTTTGAGGCCGTGTTTGTTGCGGAGGCGCTCATTTCCGGTGCAGAGCGGCAGATACCAGTCCGAGCGCATCTGGACGTCGTCGTTCAGGGCTTTCATCGCCTGATAGTTAAAGCGGTATCGGCTCTGCTGGTCGCGGGCGGCCCAGATCATGGTCTCGTGCGCGTTGGTAAAGCGACGCCCCCGGAAATTGGGCATCGGGTTTGATTTTCTCCAGACGATATCGTTGAGGATCCAGAACCCGAGATCTTGGAGGATGGCGCCGATCCGGAAGATGTTGTGATAGGAGCCGATAACCCAGATGGTCGCGTCCTTGCGCATCAGACGCCGGGCTTCGCTCAGCCAGTCGCGCGTGAAGCGGTCATAGGCTTCGAAGTCCGAGAATTTATCCCAGTCGTCATCCACGCCGTCCACGATGGTATCGTCCGGGCGGCGGAGTTCTCCGCGGAGCTGGAGGTTGTATGGCGGATCGGCGAAGATGCAGTCTACGCTTCCCGAAGGCAGCGATTTCATGGTCTCGATGCAGTCGCCCCTCAGGATCTGATCAAGCGGGATGTCCATCAGTGCCGCTCCGCTCACGAATATAACTCCTGCTGAAGATAGCGCTTTACCGTTCCGAAATCCTGACGATGATGCGGGGTGACGCCGGATACGGCCAGCGCCTCTCTGTGTTTTTTTGTTCCGTAGCCTGCGTTTTTTGCCCAGCCATAGGCGGGCCAGCGCCGGTCGAGCCGGTGCATGGCGCGGTCCCGTGTGACCTTGGCCACGACGGAGGCGGCGGCGATTGACAGGCTGAGAGCATCTCCTCCCACGACCGTCTCGACTGCGCATGGCAGTGCGGGCCTGCGGCTGCCATCGACCAGAGCTAGCTCCGGGAGGTGGCGCAGGCGGGAGATGGCGCGGCGCATGGCGAGCTGAGAGGCATTGAGAATATTGAGTTCGTGAATTTCACGGACGGATGCGGCACCGACGCCGATTTCGACACCAGGCTCGGCATGGAGCGCGTCGAACGCCTGCCGTCGCTGACGTTCCGTCAGCTTTTTGGAATCATTCAGAAGAGAGCACAGACTTTCCCCGGGGGCAGCGGGAAGAACGACGGCAGCGGCGATGACCGGACCGGCCAGTGGTCCGCAGCCTGCCTCATCCACCCCTGCAACGCGCCCGCCATGCCTGGCTTCTCGTGAATAATCAGGCATGAAGGTCCTTACCCGGGCTGGTGATGCTCCGCAGGACACGGGCCTGCGGAACTTTTCGGCTCGGGATAAGAAAAACCATCATTCAGGGGTTTCGCGCAAGAGTCAGGAAGACTCCCCGGGGATAAAACCTGATTATTCCGTGAAAAAAATTACTTTCTGCGGCGGCGCGGCAGCAGAATACGGCCGGAAATGACACCGACGAGCCAGGCGATGCCCAGTGCAGGCAGGGGTTTATCGCGGACGAAGGTTATGACGCGCTCCAGAAAGCCTTCGCTTTCCTGATAGAGATCGGCGAATTCTTCCCGGGCCATTCCGGCAAGCTGGTCCACCTTTCCTTCGGCCTGAAGTCCGGCATCACCGGTCAGTCCGCCTGCGGCATCCTTGATGTGTCCTGTCACTTTCTGTGCCGCGGCCTCCAGCTTCTCACCTGCTGCGTTCAGCTTGTCTTCGGACATGTCTTTCTCCTGATCCGGTTCATGTTGCGGGTGCTTACCCACGGGAAAACCATACACTTTCCTGCGTATGACGCAGTACGGGCAAAATTGTAACGGGGCGATACACGCCACGCTCTTCCCCTCTGCGGCAGGAAATGTATTCTGGCACCTTCCAAAGGCAACGTCGGAATCGCTGCGCGGTTTCCTTCCGGTGCGTGCATCATCAGACCTGAGTAACGGACACATCTCCCGCATGGATCACAAGCCGACTGCTTCCGGTTCCGCGCCGCCAGCACGCCCGCGCCGCCGCTGGTTATGGATTATCATTCTTCTCCTTGTTTCCGGTCTCATCATTCTGAGTCTGCTGCTGCACGGATCACGGCAGGGTGCGGTCAGGCATCATGCCCGGAACGGCGCTCCGGGGGACATGCCGCAGCCTGTTGCGGTTCAGTCCGTGACGAAAGGGGATATGCCGGTTGTCCTGACCGAGCTTGGCACCGTTATTCCGATTACGACCGTTACGGTCCAGACCCGTATCGACGGGTATCTGATGGATGTACTGTTCACGGAAGGGCAGCACGTTAAGAAAGGGGATCTTCTCGCCCTGATCGATACGCGCCCGTATGAGGTGCAGCTTGAGCAGTATGAGGGACAGCTCAGGCAGGATCAGGCCAAGCTGGACCAGGCCCGACGGGACAATGCGCGATATCAGCGTCTGATACGTCAGGACAGTGTTTCCGCGATGACGGCGCAGGATCAGGAATATACGGTGCATCAGCTTGAAGGGACCGTGAAATCCGATCAGGCTCTGGTCGATAATCAGAAGCTTCAGCTTGTGTACTGTCATGTTACGGCTGCGGTGGACGGACGGATCGGCATCCGTGCGGTGGATAAGGGGAACTACATCACGGCAGGTCAGACGAGCGGTCTGGCGACTCTGACGCAGATGCAGCCGATTTCCGTGATTTTCACCCTGCCGCAGGATCAACTTGATCAGGTTGCAAGCCGGCTGCGGGAGGTCGGGACGCTGCCGGTTTCTGCCTGGAACAGCTCCAACTCCGTCCGGCTTGCCGATGGCAGCGTGAGTGCGCTCGACAGTCAGATCGACACCTCCACGGGCACCGTGCGTATTCGTGCGATTTTCCCGAACGAGGATGAGCGTCTGTTCCCCAACCAGTTCGTCAATGCGCGGCTTCTTGTAAATACGCAGCATAATGTCGTGATCGTGCCGTCCAACGCGCTTCAGACGGGGCCGAAGGGGCAGTTTGTCTATGTCGTGAAGTCTGACAATACGGTTGAGGCCCGCGACGTGAAGCCCGGTATCACCGATGGACAGCGCACGGTGGTTGAGAGCGGTCTTTCTGCCGGGGATCGTGTCGTGACGGACGGGACGGATCATCTGCGGGCGGGGGCGAAGGTCACCATTCCGGCGGACAGTCCGCAGCATGCGGATGAGGCGGGGCACGCTCAGTGAACCCTTCACGGATTTTCATCGAGCGGCCTGTTGCCACGACGCTGCTGATGCTGGCGATCATGCTGGCGGGTATGCTGGGCTATCACTTCCTGCCGGTTTCGGCCCTGCCGCAGGTGGAATATCCGACCATCACGGTTCAGACGTTCTATCCCGGTGCGGGGCCGGATGTGATGTCCACCTCCGTCACCGCGCCTCTGGAGACTCAGTTCGGGCAGATGCCGGGGCTGGATCAGATGACGTCCCGCTCCTCGGGCGGGGCTTCGGTCATTACGCTGCGTTTTGGTCTGACGATGTCGATGGACATTGCGGAACAGGAGGTTCAGGCCGCGATCAATCAGGCCGGTTCGCTGCTGCCGACCGATCTCCCTGCCCCGCCGGTCTATGCCAAGGTCAATCCGGCTGACACGCCGGTGCTGACACTGGGGATCACGTCGAAGACCATTCCCCTGCCCGAGGTCGAGGATTACGTCGATACCCGGCTGGAGCAGAGGATCAGTCAGATCAGCGGTGTTGGCCTTGTCACGCTGTCGGGCGGCAACCGCAAGGCGATCCGGGTGCGTGTGAACGTTCCCAAGCTGACGTCCTACGGGATTGATCTGGACACGCTGCGGACGACGATCGGCAATGTGAACATCAACTCCCCGACCGGCACGTTCGATGGTCCGCAGCGTGCGGCCACGCTGCGGGTGGACGGGCAGATCACGAGTACGGAGCAGCTTCTCAGTCAGGTCATTGCCTATCAGAACAACGGTCCTGTCCGTATCCGGGACGTAGCTGAGGTGGTGGTCGGAGCGGAGAATGATCAGCTTGCGGCCTGGGCGAACCTGACGCCGGGTCTGATCCTGAACGTGCAGCGCCAGCCGGGTGCGAACGTGATTTCCGTGGTGGATAATATCAAGGCGGAGCTGCCCCGGCTGCGAGCGTCCCTGCCGCCGGGGATCGACATCGTACTGCTGACGGACCGGACGACCACGATCCGCGCATCGGTGGCGGACGTGGAGTTCGAGCTGTTTCTTGCGCTTGTCCTGGTTGTTGCCGTGATCTTTATCTTCCTCCGCAACATTCCGGCGACCATCATCCCCAGTCTTTCCGTTCCGCTGTCCATTGTCGGCACGTTTGCCCTGATGGATCTGATGGGGTTCTCGCTCGATAATCTCTCGCTCATGTCCCTGACCATCGCGACCGGTTTCGTGGTGGACGATGCCATCGTGATGATTGAAAATATCGCGCGCTATATCGAGATGGGCGAGGACCGGAAGACGGCGGCGATCCGCGGGGCCGGAGAGATCGGCTTTACCATCATCTCCCTGACCGTCTCCCTGATTGCCGTTCTGATCCCGCTTCTGTTCATGGGCGACGTGGTCGGACGGCTGTTCCATGAGTTTGCCTTCACGCTGGCCATTACCATCGTTCTGTCTGCCATTGTCTCCCTGACGCTGGTTCCGATGATGTGTGCGCTGATGCTGACGGAGCGGCCGCATGATGTGTCCGGGGCGACCACTGCGTTCGAGCGCTGGTCCGCACGCATGGAAGTTGCGACCGAGCGTCTGATTGCGGCGTATGACCGGGCGCTGGACGTGGTTCTGGATCATCAGAGGCTGACCCTGGCGGTGTTCGGTTTCACCCTGCTTCTGACCGGGTTCATGATCTGGGAAATTCCCAAGGGGTTTTTCCCGGTGCAGGATACCGGTGTCATTCAGGGAATTTCCGTTGCGGCGCAGACCTCCTCCTTTGATGCGATGAAGGAGCACCAGCAGGCTCTGGCGCGTGTCATCCTGAAGGATGCGGATGTTGCTTCCCTGTCGTCCTTTACGGGGATCGACGGGCAGAATCCGACGGTCAATCAGGGGCGTTTCCTGATCAATCTGAAGCCTCATGATGACCGCTCCCTGAGTGCCAGGGAGATTGCGGACAGGATCATGGAGGAGGCTTCGGGCGTGCCGGGGGTGAAGCTCTACCTCCAGCCGGTGCAGGATCTGTCGCTCGATACGACCGTGGCCGCCACGCAGTATCAGTTTCTTCTGGAAAATCCGGATTCCGCCGAGATTACGGCCTGGGTTCCGAAGTTTCTGGACCGTCTGAGGAAAGAGCCGGCTCTGGCCGATGTCACGTCCGACCTTCAGGCCGAGGGGCTGGTTGCGATGGTGACGCTCGACCGTTCGACCGGCGCGCGTTTTTCCGTCACGCCGCAGACGATCGACAACGTGCTGTATGACTCATTCGGCCAGCGTCAGATATCGACGATCTATACCCAGGCCAATCAGTACCGGGTCATCATGGAGGCTGATCCGAGGTTTCAGAAGAATCTCGGATCTCTTGATCAGCTTTATCTGCCCGGTATTTCCGGCAGCACCGGGACGAGCACTTCCGGGCCGACGCGTGCACCGACGGCGGGGCTGGTGCCGCTCAAGGCCGTAACGCAGGTGACCCGCAAGACGGCACCTCTGCTCATCACGCATTTCGGGCAGTTTCCGGCCACGACCATCTCGTTCAACGTCGCGCCCGGCTATACGCTTGGTCAGGCGACCGAGGCGATCAGCCGGGTGCAGAAGGATATCGGGCTTCCGGCGTCTTTCCAGACGGCGTTCCAGGGAACTGCGGCGGCGTTTGAGGGGTCTTTGGGGAACGAGATGTTCCTTGTGCTTGCGGCACTTGTCGCGGTGTATATCGTGCTCGGTATTCTTTATGAGAGCTTCGTTCATCCGATTACGATCCTGTCCACCCTGCCCTCTGCCGGTATCGGCGCGCTGCTGACACTGCGTATTGCCGGTGCGGGGCTGGACGTGATGGGGATTATCGGTCTCGTTCTGCTGATCGGCATTGTGAAGAAGAATGCGATCATGATGATCGACTTCGCGCTGGAGGCTGAGCGGGTTGAGGGCAAGACGTCTCTTGAGTCCATCCGTCAGGCGGCGACACTGCGCTTTCGTCCCATTCTGATGACCACTCTGGCGGCCATGCTCGGCGCACTGCCGATGGTGATTTCCAGCGGGACCGGAGCCGAGCTGCGGCGTCCTCTCGGGCTTGCCATCATTGGCGGGCTGGCGCTTTCCCAGCTTCTGACCCTGTTTACGACCCCTGTCATCTATCTTGCCCTGGACCGTCTGGCACAGCGCTGGCGACCGGCTCCGCTGTCGGGACAGGCGTCTCCGGCACAGGCTCCGACGCAGATATGACGGGTCCGGTGCATCCTGAGCGGATCTGCCTATGAATCCGGTCAGGATTTTTATCGACAGGCCTGTTGCAACGATCCTTCTGACCGTTGCGCTGCTGCTGGCCGGTATCCTGAGTTATATGAAGCTTCCGGTTGCCGATCTGCCGAATGTTGATTTTCCGGTGATCCAGGTGCAGGCCCGCCAGCCTGGCGGCTCTCCGGAGACGGTGGCCAGTACTGTGGCGGCCCCTCTGGAGCGGCGTCTGGGGCAGATTGCGGGCATTATGGAGATGACGTCCCAGTCGTCCCAGAACCAGGTGCGGATCACGCTGCAGTTCTCGCTCGATCGCGATATCAACGGTGCGGCACGTGATGTGGAGGCAGCGATTCAGGCCGCGCGTGCCGATCTGCCGACCTCATTGCGGCAGAATCCGAACTACTCCAAGGCCAATCCGAACGGTGCGCCGATCCTGATCCTGGCGCTGACCTCTCCGACGCGCACGCCTGCCCAGCTTTATGATATCGCGACGAATGTGCTGCAGCAGCACCTGTCCCAGATCGTGGGGGTGGGTGAAGTTGAGGTGGCTGGTTCCGCCCTGCCCGCCGTTCGTGTGGAAATCAACCCCCATCCGCTTTATCGCTACGGGATCGGATTTGAGGATGTCCGTGCGGCTCTTGCCTCGGCCAACGCACATTCTCCGAAGGGCATCATTGATCAGAACGGCATGCGCTACACGCTGCAGACCAATGATCAGGCGCAGGAGGCGCAGGCCTATCGTGATCTGGTGATTGCCTGGCGCAATAACCGTCCGGTGCGTCTGTCGGATGTGGCGACCGTGCATGACGGCGTGGAGGATATACGGAACGCAGGGTTCTTTAACGGCCGCCATGCGGTGATCGGTATTGTCTTTGCCCAGGCCGGTGCGAATGTCATTCGCACCACCGATCAGATCAAGGAGCATCTTCCTGCCCTGAGGGCCGCACTTCCCGGCGATGTGGATCTGCATATCGGGCTGGACCGGTCCGTGACGATCCGTGATGCGCTGAGTGATACGAAGCTTACGCTTCTGGTCGGGATCGTGCTGGTTACGGCCGTGACGTTCTTTTTCCTGCGTTCCCTGCGGATGACCCTGATTCCGGCTCTGGTCGTGCCGACGTCGATCATCGGTACTTTCGCGTTCATGAAGCTGTTCGGATATCAGCTTGATAATCTTTCCCTGATGGCGCTGACGATCTCGACCGGGTTTGTTGTTGATGATGCGATTGTCGTGACGGAGAACATCGCGCGTTATACCGAGCAGGGTATGGACCCGCACGAGGCGGCGATCCGCGGCTCCGGCGAGGTTGCCTTTACGGTTGTGTCCATTTCCCTGTCCCTGATTGCCGTATTTATTCCGATCCTGCTTCTTGAGGGTGTGGCGGGAAGACTGTTTCACGAATTTGCAGTCACGCTGTCCATCACGATCATCCTGTCCATGTTTCTTTCCCTGTCCCTTACGCCGATGCTGGCATCGCGGCTTCTCAGGGCGCCGGATGCCGCTCATGAAGGTGCTGTGGCTTCATCGGGTCTGATACGCAGGTTTTCCGATCTGTCGGAGAACATGATGCAGGCGATGCTCCGGGGATATGAGCGGAGTCTGGACGTGGCGCTCCGGCACAGGCGACTGGTGCTGCTGTCCCTGCCTCTGACGCTGCTCCTGATTGTCGCGCTCTTTATCCGGATGCCGAAGGGTTTTTTCCCGACGGAAGATACCGGGATGCTGATGGGGCATCTGCGGGGGGATCAGTCGATCTCGTTTCAGGGGATGCTGAGCAAGATCGGTGAGGCAACGGATGTGCTCATGTCCGAAAAGCGGGATGTGGCCGGTGTTTCCGTTTTTCTCGGCGGACGCGGGACAGCCAATCAGGCGAATTTCTTTCTTCAGCTGAAGGAAAAATCCGAACGTGGTCCGGCCTCCTCTCTGATCAGCCGGATTGATCGCAGGCTGAAAAACCTTACTGGCGCGCAGCTTTTCCTGATGGAGCCGGGAGGAGTCCGGGCCGGCGGGCGCTCGGGCGACGGGGCCTACCAGTATACGCTTGAGGGGGATTCCTCTCAGGAACTGTATTACTGGATCCCAAGGCTTCTGGCCGAACTGGGCAGACATCCGGAGCTGCGTGACCTGTCGAGTGACGTGCAGCAGGGCGGAAGCTCGGTTGTGACCGATATTGATCGTGACACGTCGGCCCGGCTGCAGATCACGCCTCAGCTGATTTCCAATACACTGTATGATGCGTTCGGGCAGCGATCTGCTTCGGTGATCTACAACCCGCTCAATCAGTACCATGTCGTGATGGAGGTTGCTCCGGAATATTCCGCCTCTCCGGAGGCGATCCGGCAGGTCTGGGTGAGCACAACCGGCGGGAGCGCCAGCGGAAGCGCGCGTTCGAACACGATCAGGGTGCGTACGTCCTCCACCTCTTCCTCAATGAGCACCGCCCAGCAGAATTTCCGTAATCAGATCGCCAACAGCCTGGCCGGGGGGGCTGCGGCCTCGACCGGTTCGGCTGTATCGACGTCCCAGGAGCCGATGGTTCCGCTGACGTTCCTGACGACTATCTTCCCGGCGCGCACGGCTCTTTCGGTCAATCATCAGGGGCAGTCGGTTGCCGCGACGATCTCTTTCAATCTGGCTGCTGGCACGTCGCTCAGCCGGGCTGTGGAGATTATCCGTGCGGCAACCGTGGAGCTGCATATGCCGGCGTCCATTCATGGTGATTTTGCCGGAAATGCTGCCCAGTTCCAGAAATCCGTCAATGATGAGCCGCTGCTGATCCTTGCGGCGCTGATTGCGGTCTATGTCGTGCTTGGTGTGCTGTATGAGAGCTACATCCATCCTCTGACAATTCTCTCCACCCTGCCCTCTGCCGGTGTCGGTGCGCTGCTTGCTCTGGAGATTTTCGGCGAGGAGTTTTCTCTGATGGCCATGATCGGGGTGATTCTGCTGATCGGGATCGTCAAGAAAAACGCGATCATGCTTGTCGATTTCGCCATTTCGGCCGAGCGTTCGGGCATCTCCGATCCGGTTGAGGCGATCCGCAGCGCATGCCTTCTGCGCTTCCGCCCGATCATGATGACGTCTCTGGCTGCTGCTCTGGGGGCCGTGCCGCTGATTATCGGCAATGGTTACGGAGCGGAGCTGCGTCACCCGCTTGGTATTGCCATTGTCGGGGGGCTTGTGGTCAGCCAGGCGCTGACGCTCTACACCACCCCTGTTGTCTATATCGTACTGGACAGATTGGCCTTCAGGACCCGCAGGGCCGTCCGTCGTCTCTTCAGCCGCTCTTTATCCGAACCTCAGGAAATCTGACCGCTCATGAGCATTGCTCTCTCATCCCGCCGGTCCCGTCTTCACGCGCGTGCCGCACTTGCCCTGAGTGGTGTCTGTCTTTCCGGCTGTATGGTCGGCCCGTCCTACAAGCGCCCTGCCGCTATTATTTCCCCGGTATTCAAGGAACTGAAACCAGCGGCGGGCTGGTCCTATGCCCAGCCGGTTCTTGCGGCCGTGCCCAAGGGAAAATGGTGGGAAATCTATAATGATCCCATTCTGAACGGGCTTGAGGAGCAGGTTGCGATCAGCAACCAGAATCTCGTGCAGTATGAAGCCCGGTACCGCAACGCCCGTGCGGCGATCAACGGTATCCGCGCTCAGCTTTACCCGACGCTGAGCGGATCGCTCGGCTTCAACAGGAACTCGCAGGGGCGCGGCTCACGTTCTGCCAGCAGCGGGGCTCTGGTTAATTATGGTTCGGGCTCGAAAACGAGCACATATATTGAGTCAAACTCTACGGATACGACCTATTCCATGGGGCCGTCGGCCAGCTGGGATCTGGATCTGTGGGGTAAGATCAGACGGCAGATTCAGGCGCAGGTGACAGAGGCGCAGGCAAGTGCAGCTGATCTGGCGAATATGACCCTGTCCTATCAGACACAGCTTGCAACGGCCTATTTCAATCTGCGTTATCAGGACAGTCTGAAAGATCTGCTTGAGCGGAATGCACGGTATTACGAACATTCCTATCAGATCGTGAAAAACCAGTATGAGGCAGGCACGGCTGAGCCTTCGGCTCTTCTGCAGGCAAAGACGCAGCTTGAGCAGACGCGGGCTCAGGCCGTTCAGGCCGGTGTGGCGCGGGCTCAGTATGAGCATGCGATTGCCGTTCTGATGGGTAAGCCGCCTGCGGATCTGAACATTCTTCCCGGCGCTCTGACACGATATATTCCAGCTGTTCCCGTGACGGTACCGGCCTCTCTGCTGCAGCGGCGGCCTGATGTCGCTGCGGCGGAGCGGCGGATGGAGGAATATAACGCTCAGATCGGTGCGCAGATGGCTGCGTTCTTCCCGGATATCAAACTGAGTGCGTCGTATTCCTACAGCGGTGATCCGGTCGGGACACTGGTTCAGGTTGCCAATCGTATCTGGGCGCTTGGGGCTTCGGCTACGGAGGTTCTTTTCGAAGGAGGAGCCCGGACGGCTGCCGTTCATGAGGCGGATGCGAATTATGACGCCTATGTTGCGACCTATCGCCAGACGGTTCTGACGGCACTTCAGAACGTTGAGGATCAGCTCTCCAATCTGCGTATTCTGGCCGAACAGGCCGATGCACAGCAGGTTGCTCTTGAGACGGCGCAGAAGGCTGCGAAAGTTGCCATGAATCAGTATCTGAGCGGGACGGAGATCTACACGACGGTCATCACGGCTGAAGTGACGGCGCTGAGTAACGCGCAGACGGCTTTGGGAATTCAGCAGAGCCGAGTTCTGGCCTCGGTCAATCTGGTCAGTGGTCTGGGCGGAGGATGGGATGCCTCTCTGCTGCCGTCCAAGGATTCCATGCAGACTGATAATCCGTTTCTGCCGTCCTTTATACAAAAGGATAAAAATCAGTAGGTTGCGTACGTTTTCTTATACGTAATATTATGAGGACTTTTTTATAATTTTTTGTTTTTAAAGTAAATTTTTATCTGACCTTCTCCGGGATGACTGCTCCTGAAATGTGGTAAGGAGCTGTCCGTTTTCTGATCGCGCTGTGAAAGAACCGATGCTCCGACTGACTGAAGTCCGGCTTCCTCTGGACCATACCCCCGAAGACCTGACACATGCCGCAGCGGACCGGATGGGTGTCGGTCCTGATGATGTGCGGTCCCTGGAGATCATCAGGCGTGGCTATGATGCGCGGCAGCGGGGGCGTATCCGGCTGGTTTACACGCTTGATGCGGAGGTGGCGGATGAAGCTGCCGTTCTGGCGCGCATTGCGGGAAAACCGAATATTTCTCCTGCTCCGGACATGGCGTATCGATTTGTCGATATCAACGCTCCTGCCCTGACCAGCCGCCTGGATTATCTGCGTCCTGTCGTGATCGGCGCAGGTCCGTGCGGGCTGATGGCGGGGCTTATCCTGGCGCAGATGGGGCTCCGGCCGATCATTCTGGAGCGAGGCAAGCAGGTGCGTGAGCGCACGGTTGATACGTTCGCGCTCTGGCGGCGCGGTGAGCTGACGACCGAAAGCAATGTTCAGTTCGGTGAGGGCGGTGCGGGTACGTTTTCGGACGGAAAGCTGTACAGCCAGGTGAGTGATCCGCGGCATCTGGGTCGCAAGGTTCTGCAGGAGTTTGTGCGGGCCGGGGCGCCGGAGGAAATTCTCTGGCTGTCGAAGCCGCATATCGGCACCTTCCGCCTTGTTTCCATGGTTGGCCATATGCGGGCTGAGATTGAGGCGGCGGGCGGAGAGTATCGCTTTGGCACGCGTGTTGAGGATCTGCTGACGGAGGAAGCTCCTGAGGGTGAACTGCGCGTGAGCGGTCTGCGGCTTTCGGACGGGAGTGTTCTGCCTGCCCGGCATGTCATTCTTGCTGTCGGCCACAGTGCGCGGGATACCTTCGCGATGCTGCACGACAGGGGCGTGGTGATGAAAGCCAAGCCATTTTCCATGGGGGTCCGGATCGAGCACCCCCAGTCTCTGATTGATGAGGCGCGGTTCGGCTCTCAGGCGGGAAACAGCCTGCTCGGGGCTGCTGATTACAAGCTTGTGCATCATGCGTCTGACGGACGCGGGGTCTATTCCTTCTGCATGTGCCCTGGCGGGACGGTCGTTGCAGCCACTTCTGAGGAAGGGCGTGTGGTGACGAACGGGATGAGCCAGTATTCCCGTGCCGAGCGTAATGCGAATGCGGGAATCGTGGTTGAGCTCCGGCCTGGCGAGGATTACCCGGATGAGCCGCTGGCGGGTGTTGAGTGGCAGCGTTACTGGGAGCGGAAGGCGTGGGAGGTAGGTGGCGGCGGGTATCGCGCACCGGCCCAGCGTGTGGGAGATTTTCTTGCCGGTCGTCCTTCCGAGACGCTGGGCAGTGTCGTCCCGTCCTACAAGCCAGGCGTGACTCCGACGGATCTTTCTCTGTGTCTGCCTGATTTCGTCGTGACGGCCATTCGTGAGGCTCTGCCTGCCTTTGCCGGTAAGCTGGACGCTTTTGCGCTTGAGGATGCGGTGATGACCGGTATTGAGACGCGCACGTCCTCTCCGCTGCGGATCACGCGTGGTGATGACGGGCAGAGTCTGAATACGCGGGGGCTTTTTCCTGCCGGAGAAGGGGCCGGATATGCCGGCGGGATTTTCTCTGCGGCGATTGACGGGATCCGGATTGCGGAAGCCGTCGCGCTGGATCTGTCCGGACAGCAGGCTGATGGTCTGGTCCGGGGAGGAAAGACCGGAGTTTATGGCTGAAGACATTGATCTGTGCGCCCGTGTCTGGTAATGCGCGCGTTCTTACCCCGGTCGGCATCGGGGTTCATTCCAGCAGCAGAGAGACAGCCATGAAAGCCGGTATCCACCCCGACTACCACGAGATCAATGTCATCATGACTGATGGCACCGAGTACAAGACGCGTTCCTGCATGGGCAAGGCCGGTGACACGCTGCGCCTGGATATTGATACGAAATCCCATCCGGCGTGGACCGGCGTGCAGCGTATGCTCGACACCGGGGGTCAGGTTGCGAAGTTCAACAAGCGCTTCGCCGGTATCGGTACCCGCAAGTCGTAAGACTCAGAAACCGTCAGGACGGGCGGACCTTTCAGCGGTCTGTTTGCGGCCCCGCCTCTTGAAAAGGAGTGCGGGGCTTTCCACGTTCAGGGGGTCGGAACGCCAGCCGGGTTTCGATGTTTTTCATAATCCGCCGGTTTGCCATCCAGGGAGCCGGAACGGATGACCTTGCTTCTGAGGAGGTTATGATGAGCAGCGATTTTGCTCCCCTTTTCCGTACCGCCATCGGTTTTGATCGTCTTGCCCGTCTTGTTGACAATGCGGCCCGGAATCAGGCGGCACCGTCCTGGCCGCCCTACGATATCGAGAAGAACGGTGATGACAGCTACGTTCTGACCATGGCTGTTGCCGGGTTCGGCTCTGATGATATTGACGTAACGGTGCAGGACAACACGCTTTTCGTGTCGGGCCGTATCCCTGAGACTGGTCAGACCGCGGGTGAACTGCTGCATCGGGGTATTGCACGCCGGGCGTTTGAGCGTCGTTTTGCGCTGGCTGACCATGTGGAGGTGGAGGATGCCTCTCTGGAAAACGGTCTGCTCAGTGTGTCCGTAAAGCGTCTGCAGCCGGAGAAGCTCAGACCCGTGCGGATCAGCATCCGGACCGGAAATGCGCAGGGGCGCGAGGAAGCAGCGCCTCAGGCGGCGTAGGTCCGTTTTCTGCAGAGCAGGAATGATGCATCCCGTTTCGGAAATCCGGAAAAAACAGCCGGATTTCCGAAACACAATCTTGACCCGCACGGCGCGGGCAGTCATTAACCGGGTTCAATGATGCGCGCTGGCAGGACTGTCTGAGGCTGTTTCAGAAATACTGATGGTCCTGCGGTATGATAGAGCGCCGACAGAACGCAGCGACAGGACGGACTGATGACGACGCTTCCGCTTATGCCCAAGGCGACAGCCGTTTGGCTGATTGAGAAAACCGGCCTTACCTTCAATCAGATCGCTGAATTCTGCGGCATGCACCCGCTTGAGGTTCAGGCGATTGCGGATGGCGAGGTTGCTCAGGGCATTGTGGGATACGATCCGGTCGCCAACAATCAGGTGACGCAGGCTGAGATCACGCGCTGCGAGGCTGATTCCTCACGTAAGCTGAAAATTCTTGCGTCTGAGAATCCTGTCAAGCGCCGGGCCAAGGGCGCGAGATACACCCCGGTCGCGCGTCGTAATGACCGCCCTGACGGTATTGCCTTTCTTCTGCGCAATCATCCTCAGCTTCAGGATCAGCAGATCGCACGCCTGCTCGGGACGACGAAAGACACGATTGCCAAGGTTCGCGACCGTGAGCATTGGAACACGCAGAACATCAAGCCGCGCGACCCTGTGACCATTGGTCTGTGCAGTCAGTCTGACCTGAACGCCGCCGTGACGGCTGCCAACGAGCGTCTGATCCGTGAAGGACACGAGGCGCCGCTACCGACGATGGTGCCCGTTTCAGAGCCTGACGAGAGCGAGGTAGAATAAGGGAAGCGGGAGGCAGATCAGCCTCCCTGCTCCCCTTTGGCCTTATCCTGCGTTGCGCAGACGGTCTATTTCTTCCTTGATGCGCAGCTTCTGAAGTTTGAGGCGCATCAGGACCCTCTGATCAGGCATCGGCCGGTGATCTTCGTCACTGATCTGCTGATCAAGAATGGAATGGCGACGGGCAAGACTTTCAATGCGGGGGGTGAGATCCATCGGATACGGCTCCCTTCTTTCCGTGTCTGAGTCTCCCGAGGGTAACCCCGATACAGCGTATATTTTCATGAAATTTTGTCCATGTATGATGCTTTCCGCAGGCAGGCGGTTACTGGTATTTCTCAGCGAATTGCCCTAGCATCCGGCGTGAAGACCACAGGTTCTTTATTGGGGCGACGATCCGGCGATGCTGTGTGACAAAGATACTCTTCTTCGAAAACTCCATGAGCTTCGCAGCGAACATCGCGATCTTGATACGGTTATCGGACGGCTTCAGAGTGAAAGCGCTGATCAGCTTCATCTCCAGCGGCTGAAGAAGCGTAAGCTTCTGCTCAAGGATGAGATTGCCTGGATCGAAAACCGGCTGATTCCGGATAATATCGCCTGATCCCCCTTCCCCGT
Organism: Acetobacter sp. AN02; assembly: GCF_029759835.1. GTDB lineage: Bacteria > Pseudomonadota > Alphaproteobacteria > Acetobacterales > Acetobacteraceae > Acetobacter. The sequence continues at coordinate 25,914 of NZ_JAJJND010000010.1, read as the reverse complement.
TTTGTGCCCGGCCCCGTCGCCGTATCGCCGGAGCGATCCGCCGTCAGGAAAGTTGTAACCTTATGAACAGACCCGAGACTTCCGTTTCCGAGATGCATCCTGATAATTCGACAGAGGTGGCTGCGCAGCCGCATGTCGGCGTTATCATGGGGAGCCAGTCCGACCACGAGACCATGCGGCACGCGACGGAATGCCTGACATCTCTTGGTATTTCCTGGGAAGCACGGATCGTCTCGGCGCACAGGACGCCTGACCGTCTGGCAGAATATTCGAGAACTGCGGCCGGAAGAGGTCTTTCGGTGATTATTGCCGGTGCGGGTGGTGCGGCTCATCTGCCCGGCATGTGTGCGGCATGGACGCATCTTCCGGTGCTTGGCGTGCCGGTCGAAAGCCATGCGCTCAAGGGAATGGACAGCCTTCTGTCGATTGTGCAGATGCCCGGCGGTGTTCCGGTCGGGACACTGGCCATCGGCAAGGCCGGAGCGAAGAACGCGGCTCTGCTTGCAGCCCAGATTCTGGCGCTTTCCGATCCGGAACTGTCTGCCCGTGTCGAGGCATGGCGCGCGCTGCAGACGGCGTCCGTAGCGGATGTTCCTGAGGAATGAGCACGGCTCTTCCGCCGGGATCGGTCATCGGTATTGTCGGGGGTGGCCAGCTTGGCCGCATGTCGGCTGTTGCTGCGGCGCGGCTGGGCTATCGCGTCCATGTTCTGGCCCAGTCAGAGGACGAGCCTGCCGTTCAGACAGCCGGGAGTTTTACTCTGGGGGCTTTTGATGACCAGGCTGCCCTGCATCGCTTTGCCGAGCAGGTGGATGTCATTACCTTCGAATTTGAGAATATTCCGGCTGAGGGGCTGGACCTTCTCTCATCTCTGAAGCCTGTCCGTCCTTCCGGGGAGATACTCCGGATCAGTCAGGACCGTCTGGCTGAAAAAGCCTTTATGGCCGGGGCCGATATTCCGGTTGCCCCCTGGCTTGCCGTCACGTCTGCTGATGATGTCACCTTGTCAGAGGAGCGTCTGTCATGGCCGGTCATTCTTAAGACCACGCGTCTGGGCTATGACGGGAAAGGTCAGCGCCGGGTTCATGACCGTGAGGGTTTTCTGGCGGCATTCGAAGAGCTGCGGCCTCATCCCCTTGTTGCTGAGGCTGTCGTGGATTTCGAGCGGGAGATCAGCGTGATGGTCGTCCGCTCGGCGGACGGGTCTTCGGGCTGTTCTGATCCGGTGGAAAACAGACACCGGGACGGTATTCTTGATATTACTCTCGCCCCTGCCCCGATCGATCCCGAGCTGGCCTGTAAAGCCAGAGCGCTGGCCCTGCGTATTGCTGAGCGTCTTGATCTGACGGGTATTCTGGGTGTCGAGATGTTCGTGACCAGGGATGGTGACCTTCTGATCAACGAGATTGCTCCGCGGCCGCATAATTCCGGTCACTGGACGATGGATGCGTGCGGGATGGACCAGTTTGAGGCTCACATCCGTGCTGTGGCCGGTCTGCCTGTGACGGATCTGATGCGTCATTCCGATGCGGTCATGAAAAATCTTGTCGGGCCGGATGATATGGCGCTGTGGCCGGAGATTATCGCGTCTCCGGGAATGATTCCGCATCACTATGGCAAGACGGAAGCCCGCCCCGGGCGAAAGATGGGGCATGTGAATATTCTGTTCCCGAGGGGCGCTCTTCCGGGCGAGTTCGGGGTTCAGGATGCACTGGGCTGTCTGGCTGAACGTCCTGGGATGTAGTGATTAAAGCAGACCGGCTTCCGAGAAGCTGAGTCTGCGGCCGTTTCCTATGATGATGTGATCCCGCACGGTGATCCCGAGCACGGAAGCGGCGCTGATCACCTGTCGTGTCATGCTGATGTCGTCTGCTGAGGGCGACGGATCACCGCTCGGGTGATTATGCACGAGCACGACGGACGCGGCATCCAGCTCAAGAGCACGACGGACGACTTCCCGCGGATAGACGGGGGTGTGGTTGACCGTTCCGCGAGCCTGCGCCTCGTCCGTGATCAGATGATCGGACGGGCTGAGATACAGAACATGAAACTGTTCTATGACCTCACGGGCGAGTACAGCCGTCAGATATTCATAGAGTTTTTCACGGTTTTCCAGAACCGCGTCTTTCATGAGGCGGCTTCGGTGCAGGCGCAGCGCGGCTTCCCTGATTACGCGCAGTCCTGACAGCATGTGCTGACCTACGCCGTGTATGCTCCGCAGTTCTTCGGATGAGGCGGACAGCACCGAGGCATATGATCCGAACTGATGGAGTAGACGGTCTGCCAGACCGGCGGGGTTTTCGTTTTTTGGCATGGCCACGCTTATGAAGCGTATCAGGCGATCCCGATCCTGACTCTGATCTGCGGCTTCCGGAGAATGCTGAGCGATCATCCCGGCTGTTGTCCGGGCAGGAGTACGGGACAGTTCTGTCAGCATCGGTGACACCACATTTTCCACGAGGAATCGTAATGTATGAAAGATACCCTATAATGCGCGGACGTTAAGACAGGACCGGACAGGTTTATGACTTTTATTTCCACGCCTTCACGTCGCCCTGCCGTGCTTTTCGATCTGGACGGCACGATCATCAACTCCCGTGAGGGCATTATCCATTCCATCCATAATGTTCTGCGGGATATGGGTCATGAGCCTGACCTGTCGATGGATCTGACCTGGGTGGTCGGGCCGCCTCTGCCGGCACTTCTGCGCGAGATTCTGCATCAGTATGGCGATGACCGGGCCGATCTGGCAGTCACGCTTTACCGGAAGCATTACGAGCACGGAGACGGCATGAAGCGGACGCCGGTGTTTGAGGGTATGCGCGAGGCGATTGCGGCCATTCGTCATTCAGGTACGCGTATGTTCATTGCGACGTCCAAGCCCGTGCATCTGGCGAAGGCTATTCTGAAACAGAACGGACTTCTGGAGAACTTTCAGGATGTCTATGGCGCACGACCTGATGACAGCGGTGCGGAGAAGCCTGAGCTGATCGCCTCCCTGATGCGTGAGCAGGATGTTTCCGCGGATCAGGCGGTGATGCTGGGTGACAGGCGTTTTGATATCAGCGGCGCGCATGCAAACCGCATGCGGGCTGTCGGGGTGCTGTGGGGATACGGAGGGCTGAAGGAGCTGACCGAAGCCGGTGCCGAGGCCATTGCCGGTTCTCCTTCCGATCTGCCGGATATGGTGCGTCAGCAGTTCGCTGCTGCTGCGGTGCATATCTGACAGCACTTAATCGCATCCGGAATGATCCCCGGGATATGGACGATAATGGCAGAGGATGCGATACGCGAGGGTCCGGCATTTACGGACACCCGGATCCTGCTTCATACACCTGTCCTTACGGGAGAATAACGTCGTGAGCACTTCAGGCGGACTTACCTTTACCGTCACGCGCAATCCGGATGCGCTTTCTGCTGATCGCCGGACCGAACTGATGGCACAGCCGGTCTTCGGGCGTGTTGCGACGGATCATATGGTTATTGTCCGCTACACCGAAGAGCGCGGCTGGCATGATGCCCAGGTGAAAGCCCGCGGGCCCATACAGCTTGATCCTTCCGCAGCCGTTCTGCACTACGCTCAGGAAATTTTCGAGGGACTCAAGGCTTTTCCGACGGAGGATGGCGGAGCCGCCGTTTTTCGTCCGGAGGCCAATGCCCGACGGTTTCAGAAATCGGCTGAGCGGATGGGTATGCCGGAGCTTCCGGAAAGCATCTTTCTGGAATCAGTCGACCGGCTGGTGAAGATTGATCGTGACTGGATTCCCCGGATCGAGGGCGGCAGCCTTTATCTCCGTCCGTTCATGATTGCCAGCGAGGCTTTCCTCGGCGTCAAGCCGGCTTCCGAATACCTCTATATGGTCATTGCCGCTCCGGTCGGATCCTATTTCAGCGGCGGTACGGTGTCGGTATGGGTGTCCGAGACCTACACACGCGCGGCTCCCGGCGGTACCGGTGCTGCGAAATGCGGCGGCAATTATGCCGCATCCCTGCTTGCACAGGCCGAAGCAAAGAAGAACGACTGCGATCAGGTGGTGTTCCTTGATGCCGTTCATCATCGCTTTGTGGAAGAGATGGGCGGAATGAACATCTTCTTCGTGTTTGATGACGGATCAATCCGCACGCCGCCGCTGTCCGGCACAATTCTTCCCGGCATTACCCGTGAGACGCTGCTGACCATCGCCCGGGAGCGCGGTCTTGATGTCCGGGAAGAGCCGTATGCGATCGAGGACTGGGTTGCCGATGCACAGAGCGGCCATCTGGTGGAGTGTTTTGCCTGCGGTACGGCTGCGGCCGTCACGCCGATCGGAAAAATCCGGATGGCATCCGGGGAATATACGATCGGGTCAGGCAGCAGCTCCGGACAGATTGCCTCGTCCCTGAAGCAGGCGCTGCTTGATGTGCAGCGTGGCAAGGTCGAAGACCGGCACGGCTGGGTGCATAAAATTTTCTGACAGACCGGCCGGTGCGGGTTTCCCTTCACCGGCCTTTTTTACGGATCTCAGATCAGACCGTCCGAAGCCTGACCTCACTCACGCGATGATCTGCGCCCTTGTGCAGGATAATACGGGCGCGCTCACGTGATGGCTGAATATTTTCTTTCAGATTCAGGTGGTTGATATTTTTCCATATGGTCCGGGCCAGCTTTTCCGCTTCTGTGTCCGTCAGTCTGCAGTAGCGATGGAAATAGGATTTGCTGTCACGGAACGCTGTATTTTTCAGGACGAGAAAGCGGCTGACATACCATTCCTCGATATTGGTTTCGTCCGCATCGAGATAGATTGAGAAGTCGAAGAAATCCGAAGTCAGGAGGCTGGCTCCGGGGGACAGCTGCAGGACGTTCAGCCCTTCGAAAATGAGGATATCGGGCTGTCTGATCGTCTGGGTTTCCCCGGCGATCTGATCATAGAGCACGTGCGAATAGACCGGTGCATGCACTTCGGCAGCACCTGATTTCACCTCCGATAGGAAGCGGGTCATGTCCCGCAGGTCATAGCTTTCGGGAAATCCCTTGCGCTGCATCAGCCCGCGTTCTTCGAGGACTCTGGACGGGTAGAGAAAACCGTCGGTCGTGACGAGATCGACATTGGGATGTTCCGGCCAGCGGCTGAGGATTGTTCTCAGCGCGCGGGCGAAGGTGCTTTTTCCTGCAGCCACGCTTCCGGCCACGCCGATGATGAAAGGGCTTTTCCGCACCGGCTGACCGAGGAACGTATCCTGCACGGCCTTGAGTGAGCGGGCGGCCTGAAACTGCAGATTGAGCAGTCGGGACAGCGGCAGATAGATATGGGCGATCTCATCCAGGGACAGCATGTCCACCACGCCGCTGAGACGATCAAGGTCAGCACCGGACAGGGACAGCGGCGTGTTAAAGCGCAGCCTGCTCCATTCGGCACGGTCAAACACGCGCCACAGAGAGGAACCTGCTGCCTCTTCAGTCAGACCGGCCAGACCGGTTTCCTTCAGACAGATCATGGATTTGCGATGGCCTCCCTGATAACGACATATCTCAGCCGCCATGGCGGGCTCGTGAGAAACATGAGTGTTTCTGAGACACTCCGCAACTCTCCCGTGCTCAATTTCAGGAGAAGTCACGGCGCTGTCATGTACAGGCAATATCATTTGCCCGATCTGTTCAGGAGTCTGAAAAATCCTATGAGTGCCTCCCTTGAATGTCGTCTTGAAGCTGCCCGCGCCGTTGTTTCGGATGCGGCGCGGCTTGCCATGTCCATGCGTCCGCCTCCGGGAGGGCCTGCCGGAACGCAGAAATCGGCTCAGGACTGGCTGACCGAGGCAGATGGTGCTGTCGAGGCGTTTATATCGCAGCGGATGAGTCTTCTCTTCCCGGAAGACGGTTTTCAGGGAGAGGAACAGGGGCAGACCCGGCAGGGCGGTCTGCGCTGGGTTGTCGATCCCATTGACGGCACCTCCAACTTTGCACGCGGACGGAATCGCTGGTGTGTGTCGCTTGGTCTTCTGGAGGGGGACCGGCCTGTTGCCGGTATTATCCAGGCTCCGGCTCTGAACGAGACCTACACGGCTATGATCGGTAAGGGGGCGTTTCTTAATGGCAGACGGATTCACGCCTCCCCCGTGACTGACACGCGCAGCGCAATGATCGAGATGGGCTGGAGCAACCGTGTGCCCATGCCGGTTTTTCTGGAGAAGATGGAAGCCGTGGTTGCCTCAGGTGCCATGCCACGTTCCGGAGGATCCGGTGCCATGGCGCTGGCTGATGTCGCGTCCGGGCGGCTGGATGGTTATATCGAGATCGTCATCAATCTGTGGGACGTTGCAGGGGCGCTGCCGCTTCTTAAGGAAGCGGGGGCTGTGGTGTCTCCGTTCCTGCGCGATGGCGGCCTGACCGGGCCTGGTACGATTCTGGCTGCGGCACCCGGGGTGGCGGAGGCTGTCTCCGCCGCCACCGGTATTCCGCTGGCCTGAGAATCAGGCTGCTTTCTCCGCGCGGCGGCTGAGCTGCGCGAGAGCAGAGGTGACTTTCTTCGCAAGACCGATACGGTGTGCGTTCTCCAGATCGCCCAGGATGGCGAGTTTCTGGTCGGGACGCACGCGGATCGTGCCTTCCTTCCACTTACCCATCCAGCGGATAAGCCCTTCCGGATTGCGGAAGATGCCGTTCCTGAACTGGAGGACCATGCCTTTCGGCCCGGCCTCCAGACGCTCTACGCCCGCTTCCTTGCAGAGCCTCTTGATGGCGACGACCTCCAGGAGGTTTTTTGCCTCATCAGGCAGCCCGCCGAAGCGGTCTATCAGCTCTGCCTCCATGGCCTCCATCTCGGCATCGGATGCCAGTGCGCCGATTCTGCGATAGAGCGAGAGGCGTACCGGAAGATCCCGGACATAGGTTTCCGGAATGAGCACCGGCAGGCCGAGGATAATGTTCGGGGTCCACTCGCGGTCTTCCGCCCGCTCCCTGCCCCGCTCCGCCCGCATGTCGGTTACGGCATCCTGCAGCATCTGCTGATACAGCTCGATCCCGACCTCCCGGATATGGCCGGACTGTTCCTCTCCCAGAAGATTGCCTGCGCCGCGCAGGTCCAGATCGTGCGAGGCCAGCGTGAAGCCCGCGCCGAGCGTATCGAGCGACTGCATGATCTCGAGTCGTTTCTGGGAGGATGCGGCCAGAATATGGGATTGCGGCCAGGTCAGATACGCATAGCCGCGCTGTTTCCCGCGTCCGACGCGCCCGCGGAGCTGATAGAGCTGCCCCAGGCCGAACATGTCCGCCCGGTGGATGATGAGCGTATTGACCGCGGGCATATCGAGTCCGCTTTCGACGATATTGGTCGAGAGCAGGATGTCGTATTTCCCGTCCGAGAATTCGGTCATCACGCGTTCAAGCTCGGTGGGTGAGAGACGTCCGTGTGCCTGCACCACCTTTGCGTCCGGCACGATATCTCGCAGCCTTTCACCCAGACGATCCAGATCCTCGATCCTAGGGGCGACGCAGAATATCTGCCCGCCACGGAAGCGTTCCCGCTGGATGGCTTCCCGGACCACCACGCTGTCGAACGGCATAATGAAGGTGCGCACGGCCAGGCGGTCCGTTGGCGGTGTTGCGATCAGACTCATCTCACGCACGCCGGAAAGCGAAAGCTGAAGCGTGCGCGGCAGCGGTGTGGCGGACAGCGTCAGGACGTGCACGCCGTCCTTGAGCGCCTTGAGCTTCTCCTTATGGGAGACGCCGAAATGCTGTTCCTCATCGATGATCAGGAGGCCGAGTGCCGCGAACTGGACGGTTTTTGCCAGAAGAGCATGTGTGCCCACGACAATATTCACCGTTCCGTCGGCCAGCCCCTTGCGGACGTCCGCTGCATCCTTTGCCGTGACCATCCGGGAGAGCTGCGCGATTTTCAGCGGCAGGCCGCTGAACCGGGCCTCGAACGTGCGGAAATGCTGTCTTGCGAGAAGCGTGGTCGGGACGATGACCGCCACCTGCTCCCCGGACATTGCGGCGACAAACGCGGCCCGCAGCGCTACCTCCGTCTTGCCGAATCCGACATCGCCGCAGATGAGCCGGTCCATCGGGCGGCCCGAGGCCATGTCATCCAGCACATCGGCAATGGCGCGGGACTGATCTTCCGTCTCCACAAACGGGAATCCGGCGCAGAATTCGTCCCACAGTCCCTCTGCCGGGCGGATGGACGGGGCTTCAAGCAGGGCGCGGGCGGCAGCGGTGCGGATCAGCTCTCCGGCCATATCCCGGATACGCTGCTTCATTTTCGCCTTGCGCGCCTGCCAGGACGTGCCGCCCAGTTTGTCGAGTGCGACACCGGCCTGATCTGATCCGAAGCGGCTCAGAAGCTCGATATTCTCTACGGGGAGATAGAGCTTCTGGCCCCCGTCATACAGAAGGCGCAGGCAGTCATGCGGTGCCACGCCGACTGTGACGGTTTCCAGCCCGTCATAGCGCCCGATTCCATACTCCTGATGGACGATCAGATCGCCCTCGGTGATCTCCCCGGCCTCGGCAATCAGCTCGTCCGCGCGGCGACGCTTGCGGGGCGGACGGCCGATCCGCTCTCCGAGCAGGTCCTGTTCGGAGACGACCGCGATATCGTCAGCGATAAAACCGCGTTCCAGCCCGAGCGTCAGCAGGCCGACGGTTCCGGGCCTGGTTTTGCGTGCATCCGGCCAGGTTTCGGCTGACTGTGCGGTGATTCCGTTTTCTTTCAGGAGCGTTGCGATGCGCTCGCGCGATCCCCGCGTCCAGGCTGCGACAAAACTCCGTCTGCCGGTCTCACCCCATTCGCGGGCCTGATCGCCCAGAAGACGGAAAACCTGCTCTCGCTCTCCCTGTGCAACGATTCGGGAGAACATCTTGCCGGGCCGTCCCCCGGCATCGATCCCGGCTGCGCCGTCCGGTTTTGCGAAGGGGCTGAATGCCGTGACAGGCATCCGCGCGAACCACGCGTCGATTCCCTTCCGGTCGAGATACAGCAGATGCGGCGGCAGAGGGCGATAGGGTGTCTCTCCCTCCCGCGGCGGCTCGCGGCGGGCCTCATAATGATCCCGGATCATCTCGAGACGGGCCGAGATCGCCTCTTCCACCTGCGGGTCGAGCGATATGGCTGCGTCCGGAAGATAGTCGGACAGGGTTTCCATCGTTGCCTGAAACAGCGGCTGCCAGTGTTCCAGACCGGGATAGCGCCGTCCATCGGACACATATTCATAAATCGGATCAGAGGCGGCTGCCGGTCCGAACAGGTCGCGCCAGCCCGAGCGGAAACGGGAGATGCTGTCCTTATCGAGCGAGAATTCCGAGACCGGGCGCAGGACCATGCCCTGCACCTGTCCGGTTGATCTCTGCGAGCCCGGATCGAAGTGGCGGATATTCTCCACCTCGTCGCCGAACAGATCGAGGCGGACCGGCTCCTCCTGACCCGCCGGCCAGAGATCGAAGATACCGCCGCGTGCGGCAAACTCTCCGGGCTCCATCACGGTATCGGTGCGTGTGTAGCCGTTGGCGATCAGAAGATCGGTCAGGAATGTGGAATCCAGCGTCTCTCCCTGCGATACGGCAAGGGACTGTCCGGCAAATGTCTCGCGCGGGGCCACTCTCTGGAGCAGCGCGGCCGGTGTGGTCAGGACCACGCGGGCAGCCGGAGGCGGCTCCAGCAGGCGGGAAAGTGTCGCCACGCGGGTCGCGACCAGAACCGGGTTGGGCGACACCCTGTCATAGGGCAGGCAGTCCCATGAGGGAAAACGCAGCACCTCGACCTGCGGCGCAAAGAACGCGAGCAGCGTGGCGAGGCGCTCCATCGCCGCATCATCGCGGGCGACGTGCAGGACAGATCCCTTATGTTCCTGAGCCCTGCGGCCCAGGAGGACGGCATCATATCCTTCCGGAACGCCCCAGACCGGCGTGATATGTGCGGAAGAAGACGTCTGAATCATTAAACGGCGGATTCCCTGCCTTTTCCGGCGCACCATCTCACCATTGCCGACAGCATGGGCGTTGCTTTGTCCTCAGGCAGCGGGAGACGGCCAAACAGCCAGTCCGTCAGTTCGGGATCAGGCATCTGCATGACCTGCTCCATATCGGTAAGCTGCGCGTCGTCCATCTTATCCACATGGGCCTCGACAAATCCGCCGATCAGGATGTCTGTCTCAAACGTTCCGCGATGTGCGGCCCTGAAGGAGAGACGGCGGCGACGGACAGTCAGGCTGTCGGTGGCTGCGGGAGATATGGTTCCGTTTTGTTCCATGAGAAGCTGCTCTATACCTCTGGTGAAAGCGGATGGCCATCCTGGCCGTCATTCCGGCGGGAGATAGCACGAACCTTGCACAGGACAGACAGAAACCGGGTTGCAGCCGGGTCACAAGGATGACAGCCCGTGCGGGATACTGACGTTCTGTCTCCTCTGCTCGCCCCTGTCGAGACCCTGCCGGGGACGGGACCGGCGCTGGGCAGGCTGCTCAGACGGGCGACGGGCGGAGGGCAGATCCTTGATCTGCTGTATCACCTGCCGGAGACGATCACGGACCGGCGCTTCCGTCCCTGCGTGGAAGCCGCGGAGTCCGGCCGGATCGCGACGTTCGGAGGAATAATCGTCCGGATCACGCCGCCTGCGAAGACCCGGCAGCCGTTTCGCGCCGTGCTCAGCGACGGTACCGGCGAGTGCGATCTGACTTTTTTCTCAAAATGGCAGGCAAAATCCCTCCGGGTCGGGGCACCTTTCGTCGTGTCCGGCCGGATGGAGTCCTTTGCCGGGCGTCCTGGCATCACCAATCCGGACTATCTGCTTCCCGGCAGCGATACAGGCCGGATTCCTCTGCTGGATGCCGTGTGGCCGCTGACGGCCGGTCTGTTCACCGGGCAGCTGCGGCGCATTCTCCGGGAGGCTCTGGCCCGCGTGCCGGATCTGCCGGAATGGCACCCGGATCATGTTCTGACCATGGGACACTGGCCGGATTTCCGCACTGCACTGGCATGGATGCATTTTCCCGGCGATCTGCTTCCCTCATATCCGGACTGGGAGGCTGTGCGGGCACGCGCCCATGAGCGGCTTTCCTGTGATGAACTGCTTGCAGGTCAGATCGCGCTGAGGCGCGCCCGTGCGGCCATGCGCGACATGCCGGGCCGCAGGCTGGCAGGTTCCGGAGACATGCGCCGGGAAGCTCTGTCCCGGTTCGGACATGAACCGACACCGGCTCAGCAGCGCGTTACGGAAGAGATCGCGGCCGATCTGCGGTCGGGATACCGGATGACCCGGCTGCTTCAGGGCGATGTCGGTGCGGGCAAGACACTGGTTGCACTGATGGCCATGCTGAACGCTGCGGAATGCGGGGCTCAGGCTGCCATCATGGCTCCCACGGAAATTCTGGCACGTCAGCATTACGCGACATTCCGACGCCTCTCCCCTGCTCCGGTCGTATTTCTTTCCGGCTCCGTTCGCGGGAAAGCCCGGAAAGAGGCGCTGGCGGCAATTGCAGACGGATCTGCACGGCTGATCGTCGGGACGCATGCGCTGGTGCAGGAAAAGGTCGTGTTTCATGATCTCGCACTGGCGATCGTGGACGAGCAGCATCGTTTCGGCGTTGAGCAGCGCCTGGAACTAAGCGCCAAGGGCGACTGGCCGCATATGCTGGTCATGACCGCAACGCCGATTCCCAGAACGCTGCTTCTGACGCGATGGGGGCAGCTTGAGGTCAGTCGCCTCGATGGCAAACCGGTCGGGCGCAAGCCGGTCCGCACATCTCTGCACAGCCTGTCCTCCCTGGAGCAGGTCGTGTCCGGAGTTGGCCGTGCTCTGAAGAGCGGTGCACAGATATTCTGGGTCTGTCCTCTTGTGAGCGAAAGCACGGAGCTGGAAATTGCTGCCGCCGAGGCCCGCTTCGAAACGCTCCGGGAGCGTTTCGGCGACAGAACCGGGCTTGCGCACGGGCAGCAGACTCCGGAGGAGCGCGAGGCTGCCATTGCTGCCTTTGCAAAGGGAGAGACCTCCCTGCTGGTTGCGACAACGGTCATCGAGGTTGGGGTGGACGTCCCCTCGGCCACCATTATGGTGATTGAACATGCCGAACGCTTTGGTCTGGCGCAGCTTCACCAGCTGCGCGGGCGTGTCGGCCGGGGGGCTGATGAATCGTTCTGCCTGCTGCTGCATGAACCAGATCTTTCTCAGTCTGCACGGCAGAGACTGACGCTCCTTCGGGATAGTGAGGATGGCTTCAGAATTGCCGACGAGGATTTCCGGCAACGCGGCGGAGGAGATCTGACCGGCAGACGCCAGGCCGGTGTTCCGGGCTTTCGTCTGGTCCGTTTTGAGGATCTGGAACGGCTTTCTGGTATCGCCCGCCAGGAGATGACCGGACCGATCAGGGGCGAGGATATGCTTTTGAAACTGTTCGGAAAAGAAAACGCCGGACATGCCTTTGGCGCGTCGTAATATGTCGTTATCAGTATGCCTGTTATATATCCGGAAAGATTTTTTTCTTACTTTCCTACCTGAGAAACCGGCGGCCTGAAGAACCATGACGATGCACGAAGACCTGCAAGCCGCAATCCGGCAGGGTGATTTTCTGCTTAACTGGATGCCGGTCCTGGAAACAGGGACCGAGCATGTCGTTGCGTTCGAGGCGCTGGTTCGCTGGAAGCGCCCGAAACATGATTACGTCGATCCGAATGTTTTTCTCGCCTGTGCCGAGGAGCGCGGCCTGATTGAGGATATTGACCGCTGGGTCCTTCATCAGGCCTGCCGTCTGGCTCAGGAATGGGTTCAGCCCGTCGGTGTTTCCGTTAACGTGTCTCCTGCCTGGCTTGCAACGGAAAGAGTTGCCGCCACTGTCGCGACCGCTCTGCAGGAGAGCGGGCTGGACCCTGCGCGTCTTCAGATCGAGTTTTCGGAAAAAGGTGATTTCGGTCCGGCAGAAAGTGCCGGCAGGGAGCTTGCGCGCATTCGGGCCCTTGGGGTGCGGATCGTTCTGGATGATTTCGGAACGGGAATCGCGTCTCTGGAGAGACTGATCAACCTGCCGTTCGATCAGATCAAGCTGGACCGTGTTTTTGTCAGCCGCCTCGGGCTTGATGCACGTGTGGAAACGATTCTGCGATCAACACTCTATATGGCTCACGCTCTGGGTATGACATGCTGTGCTGAGGGCGTGGAGACAGAGGAACAGCTTGGCTTCCTGGACGCCCATGGCTGCGAGGAAATCCAGGGGTATCTGATCGGGCGACCAACGATCGCCCTCCCGGATTCGCAGCCCCCGGGCAGTATCTGATCAGAATTTAGCCGAAAGCATCAGCGAGCCGTAGTTAAACAGTCCGGAGCGGGCTGTTGTAAATTCCTGCGTCTCCCAAACTTGGGCATAGGACAGGCGGACGCCGTAGAACATGACGGCCAGACCGGCACGAATCTGTCCGACGGTTCTCTTCATATCCACGTGCGGGGAGTTGCTGCGCATCGTGTTGCCCTGAAGCGTTGCATCGTAGCCGACAACGGTGCCGTTCACGCCGCCAAAGGCATACCAGGCAAACGGGCGCGTGGCCTTGTAGGCGTTGGTGCCGTCGGTTCCGTCTCCGATCGTGGAAATACCGAAATCAGAATCCAGTCCCTGCCCGAAACGGAAGGTGCTGCCCAGTGTTCCGGAGATTCGGTAGTCGCCCGCACGTGCTGAGGCGGCGGGCAGGACATCAAAGCTGATCCCGCGTGATTCGCTGCCGATTCGTGCGACCGGAAGACGCCAGATCCGTCCGTACTGGATCTGAAAGATCGGCTGGTTGGCGAGCTGATGGCTCCAGCCCTTGTTTTTCGTATCGCCGATGGCGCCATGGAAACCGTTCTGCACCTGGCGCGCCAGGGAGGACGGCCCCATCATACCTGCCTGAATACCGAAAATGCCACGTGACAGGTCAGTATCACTGATAAAATTCACCGTTCCCAGCAGCAGACCGGCATAGGGCCGGTCGCGCGAAGATGGCACGGCTATCTGCGTGTCGCTCGGGGTGAAGATCAGCTGCTGGATTCCCATGCTGACCCTCTGCATCCCCTTTCCGAGAATCGCGCTGGTCATATCCGCAAAGGGTTTCGGGAGATTATCGGTTCCGGACGTCCAGTTCACACGCAGACCTGACGTATAGTACTGGTCAGACGTGCCGTTGAGCGTCGAGACGGCGTCGTTCTCGCCCTGGATTGTCCAGGTTCCCTGCTTATCCTGCAGCGGAGTCGCCATCGCTGCCGAAACAGGTGTCAGTCCGGCGATAGCCATCAAAGAGACAAGAATCTTCTGCTTTGTCAGTCGGATATCCTGTCTCATTCCATTCCCTCTGCCTGTTATTTCCGGAAAACCCGATACAACCCTGATGACCGCTGATTAATCTAAAGAAGAAACGGCAGGAAGCCCTCGGAAAAAAACGCCTCGGAAACTATGGCTAATCTGCAACGGTGTCTCCGGGAAAAGACCATTTTTTTGAGACAGAGCAATTATTGCAGTAATTTCATCTTTTCTTCCATCAATGACGTAAAAGATAGTAGAAACGTGTGCCCTGTCTGTGCTTTGGTCGTGACTGCGCCGGGGAGTATTCTCCGGGCCGCATTTCCCCCTCGGGAAGTTTCATTTCACCAGACGCGACCTTGTCGCCAAGTCAGACCCCGGGATCAAGACCCTTGAGAAGTAACAGGACCGACCGCAGCCCCCGCTCCCCCCGCCGCGGCGGATTTGATGATGATTTTATGGGTGGTGGCGGCCCCGTATATGGAGAGCGCCCTGCCTACCAGTCGCCTTATGGCGGCGGCGGTGATCGCGGTGGTTTTGCCCCGCGTCGTCCCGGTGGCGGTGCAGGCGGCCCGCAGGTGATCGCATCCGGCCCGGCCATTGACGCCTCCGTCAAATGGTTCAACGGCGAGAAAGGCTTCGGCTTTATCGAGCTGGCTGACGGATCAGGCGACGTTTTCCTGCATGCCAACGCTCTTTCCCAGGCAGGCTACAGCAGCGCAAGCCCGGGTGCGACGCTTTCAGTGCGCATTGGCCAGGGTCCGAAAGGTCGCCAGGTTGCAGAGGTTCTTTCCGTTGATGAGAGCACTGCGCAGCCGGAGCGTCCCCGTGCTCCTGCAGGCCCGCGAGCCGGTGGCTTCGGTGGTGCCCGCGCCCCGCGTCCCGCTCCGGATCTGTCTGATGCCGAGGAAATCCGTGGTATCGTCAAATGGTACAACGCGACCAAAGGCTTCGGCTTCATCACGCCGGACGGCGGCGGTAAGGACATTTTCGTCCACGCTTCTGCTCTGGAGCGTTCCGGCCTGAACAGCCTTGCTGAAGGTCAGGCGACGAACGTCAAGGTCGTGCAGGGCCAGAAAGGTCCGGAAGCGGCCGCTCTGTCTCTCGACTGAGCCGGGCTTTCAGCCTGATACGAAAAACCCCGGAAGATCTCTTCCGGGGTTTTTTATTGTCTGGAAAACATCAGTTGTAACACCCTGACGGACCGGTGTTCAGGATCAGAAATCCTTCCCCTTGTTCCGGATCAGCCTGGCTTTATCCCGCTGCCAGTCCCGATCAGCAATCGCCTGACGTTTATCAGCCTTCTTGCGTCCCAGGCCGAGACCAAGCGTCACTTTTGCAAGACCGCGTGTATTGAAGTGAATATCGAGAGGCACCAGCGTTGCCCCGTCGCGGGAAATGGCACCAAGGAGACGCTCCACCTGTTTCTTATGGAGGAGAAGTTTACGCGGGGCACGACTGTCGAATCGCGACAGAACACCACCCTGATATTCGGGAATAAAACTGTTGAACAGCCAGAGCTCACCATTGCGCTCCCCGGCATGAGCTTCCGTGATCGTTGCACGTCCCATACGCAGGCTTTTCACTTCCGGCCCCTTCAGGACCAGACCGGCCTCAACCGTCTCCTCAATGGAGTAGTTGAAGCGACCTTTCCGATTCTGGGCTGCGATGCCGTGCGCGATCAGACCGCTTTTGTTTTTTTTCTCTGCCATGTTTCGTTCAGTTCAGAAGACCTGCAGACACAAGGGCCGCTCTCACTTTTGCTTTCGAGGCATCAGACAGAGGCACGAGCGGCAGGCGGCAGGTCTCTCCGCACAGACCCAGCAGGCTGGCGGCATATTTGACCGGACCCGGATTGCTTTCGCAAAACAGGGTGTCGTGCAGCGGTGTCAGGCGATCCTGCAGCGCAATCGCTTCGGAAATCTTCCTTTCCTGCCACAGGGACTGCACTCCGGCGCAAAGCTCCGGCGCAACATTTGCCGTAACGCTGATGCAGCCTGCACCACCCGCAGCCAGAAACGCCACGGCAGTTCCGTCTTCTCCGGACAGCTGCGTGAAATCCTGCGAACCAACAGCCTGACGCACCTGCAACGGCCGGAACAGATTGGTCGTAGCGTCCTTGATTCCGATGATATTCCCGATTGAAGCCAGACGCGCGATGGTTTCCACGGAAATCTCAACCACGGAGCGGCCGGGGATGTTGTAGAGAATCACCGGGATACGGATTGAATCCGCAATCGCCGCAAAATGCTGATACAGCCCTTCCTGCGTCGGCTTGTTGTAATACGGCGCAACGCTCAGGATGGCGTCTGCCCCGGCCGACTCGGCATATTTCGCAAGATCGATCGCCTCGCTCGTGCTGTTTGATCCCGCGCCTGCGATCACCGGCACACGCCCTTTTGCGTTCCTGATCGCGCTCTCGACAATCGTGTGATGCTCATCATGGGACAATGTCGGGCTTTCGCCCGTTGTCCCCACGGGGACAATTGCTGTCGATCCGGCATCGATCACATGCCGGATCAGCCGTTCGAAAGACGGAAGATCAAGGGACCCGCCCCTGTTCATCGGGGTGATCAGAGCGGGAATGGACCCGGAAAGCTGAACGGCCATCTGTTACTGCCTTGTCATTTTTCTTGCTGCGGACGGATCAGGCTGCAAGCCCGGGGGAGATATCTTTCTTGCGGAACGGTGAGGCCGGATAGACGCCCAGTATCCGGACCTGCTCGGAAAAGAACTCGAGTTCCGCCAGAGCTCTTTCCAGTGCCGGATCATCCGGCTTTCCTTCCACATCCAGCAGAAACTGGGTTGCGACAAAGGAGCCGTCAAGCATGTAGCTTTCCAGCCGTGTCATATTAATGGCATTCGTAGCGAACCCGCCCAGCACCTTGTAAAGTGCGCCCGGGATATTCCGCACCCCGAACAGGACCGTTGTCATGACGTCCTGTGCGTCTGCGGCAATCTGCACCGGCTCCCGGGCCGCGATATAAAAGCGCGTCGTGTTGTGGGCGGCATCCTCCACGTTCCGGCGCAGTATGCTCAGCCCGTTCATCTCAGCGGCAAGTTCGGACGCAACGGCTGCATCTTCCCTGCGTCCCCATCCGGCGACAAGCTCGGCTGCGCCGGCCGTGTCAAATTCCACAACCGGCTGGGCTTTGAGCTCTTTCAGCAATACACGGATCTGATCCATGGCTACGGGATGAGTGTGGATGCGTTTTATGTCACTGATCTGCGCTCCGGGCACGCCCAGCAGGCAGTGTTCGACGCGCTGAAAGAACTCACCCACGACGTGCAGCCCTGCCTGAGGGAGGAGCGCGTGAATGTCGGGGACTCGTCCGGCGAGCGTATTTTCGCACGCCAGCATGGCCTGCTCCGCCTCACCGTTATGGACGGCGGCGATGGCATCCGCGAAGGTTTCGCAGGGCAGTGTTGTCCAGCCTGGCCGGGCACGGCGGCAGGCCAGATCGGAATAGGCTCCGGGCCGTCCCTGGAAGGCGATAATATTCTCTGTCTTCCGGGTCATGACCGGCCTTCCTCTTCTGCCACACGGCGGACATGTTCCAGATCGGCGGGAGTGTCCACACCCAGCGGTGCATCCGCAATACGCGCGCAGCCTATCGTCATTCCGGCCTCCAGCGCCCTGAGCTGCTCAAGTTTCTCACGCTGCTCCAGACCTGATGGCGTAAGAGATACAAAACGGTTCAGCGCCGTGCGCCGCCACGCATAGATTCCGACATGATGCCATAAAGGCCCCTGCCCCCATGGGATGATGTTCCGCGAAAAATACAGCGCCCGCGCACATTCCTCGTCTTCCGGACCGAAGCTGCATGCCGTCTTGACCACGGATTCCGCAGCAGCCTCCTCTTCAGACGTGACCGGTGCCACCAGCGTGCCGATATCAACCGCCTCATCCTGCAGCGGAAGAAGCGCGCGATACAGATCCCGGGGGCGAAGGAGAGGAAGATCGCCCTGAAGGTTGATGATCACGTCATGTGTTTCTTCAGGATCAACGATCCTCGCGGCCTCAAGCACCCGGTCCGATCCCGAGGGCAGATCCGGTGCGGTCAGCACGGCTTCATATCCCGCATGACGGACGACGGCGGCAATGTCCTCTTCTGCCGCAGCCACGACGACAGGCCCGACCCCGGATACCCTGGCGCGCTCGGCCACGTGCAGGATCATCGGGCGTCCCGCAATATCTGCCAGAGGTTTCCCGGGCAGACGGGAAGAGCCCATTCGGGCCGGGATAACAATCAGAGGGCGGATCATGAGCGGATGAAAACCACGATAAAGATGCGAGACTGCAACGAGCCGTCTTCACAGAAAACGGCCCGCACTTTAGAAAAGACCTTCCCCCGGCGCAACAGCCCGCCGCCTGACTCCGGATATTGCTGAGACTTATGGATTTTATTTCACTGAACCGCATTGCCATGGCCGCGGTGATCGTGGCCGGAACAGGCGGTATGTGCTGGCTGGCCGGCTCTCTGGCCGTGCCGGATACGACACCGGTCCCTGTGTCCCTGAAGATGCCCGGGGCAGACAAGACGGACAGCCACTCCTCCGGACCGGAGAATACCATCCCGGGCAATCCTGAGGCCGGTGCGGCGGCGGCGGCAGCCCAGTGCGCCATGTGCCACAGCTTCGCTCCGGACGGGCCGGATATGGTGGGGCCGGACCTGTATGGCGTCGCCTCGCGTGGCATGGCGGCCCGGTCCGGATATGATTACTCCGCAGCACTTGTGTCCCGCAAAGGCGGGCACTGGACGACCGGAGAGCTCAATGACTGGCTGTCCTCTCCGGCGGACTTCGCTCCCGGCACACGCATGGCATTTCCCGGTGTTCACGATGCCCGGACCCGATCCGATATCGTTGCCTGGCTTCAGTCCGCGAAGATGAACCCGAAAGAAGATGCGGCTGCGGCAGAACAGTCTCCTCCTGCCCCGCAGGATGATGCTCTTATCGATAAGGGGAGGACCATTGCGGAGCAAAACTGCGCGATGTGCCACAGCTATACACCCGCAGGCCCGTCCCTGATGGGACCGCCGCTCTGGGGTGTGGCGGGCCGGAAGGTGGCTTCGGTGCAGGATTTTTCCTATTCCGATTCACTGAAAAAACTCGGAGGGGTCTGGACTCATGAACGTCTGGACACCTGGCTGAATTCTCCGGCTGATATGGCTCCCGGAACGAAAATGATGTTTGCCGGCATCCGGGCTCCTGAAGAGCGTGCCGCCCTGATTGCATGGCTTTCCAGCCTGAAATCCCCGGATAAGGATACCGGAAAATGACCCCGGACCAGACAGAATCCTGCCTGAAGACTGCTCTCATGCTTGCGGATATTGCCGGTGCCGTGATCAGGCCGCTTTTCCGCGCGCCCCTGCACGCGGATAACAAGGCCGATGCCTCTCCGGTGACCGTTGCTGACCGCGGTGCGGAACGTGTCATGCGGGCATTTCTGGAAGAGCTGCATCCGGATCATGGAATTCTCGGTGAGGAGTTCGGACGCACCAACGCGGACTCACCCTTTTGCTGGACGCTCGATCCCGTGGACGGCACGCGCGCCTTCATCACCGGACGGCCTGTTTTCGGCACATTAATCGCTCTGATGTATGAGAACAGACCCGTGATCGGCATTATCGATCAGCCGGTTACGGGTGAGCGCTGGATCGGAGTTGCGGGCCGCGAGACTCTGTTCCGCCCTGCCATGTGGCATCAGGACAGGACACCGCTTCCTGCAGCAGCCCGTCCCTGCCCTTCGCTTGGAGATGCGGAACTGAGCTGCACCTCTCCGGAGATGCTTGAATCCGCTCCTGAATGCTTTACCTGGGCCACGCTGAAGCAGGCTTGCCGCCGGGTCAGCTGGGGCGGAGACTGCTATGCCTACGGACTTCTGGCGCTCGGGCAGATCGATATCATTGCCGAATGTGACATGAAGCCCTGGGACTGGGCGGCCCTGCAGCCCGTCGTGGAGGGGGCTGGCGGATGCATGACTGACTGGTCGGGTAAGCCTCTGGATTTTAACGGCGATGGTACGGTTCTTGCTGTCGGGAATCGTGATCTTCTGGACAAGGCCGTCACTTCTCTCAAAACCGCCCTGCACTGAGCACGGTTCCGGCGCCGGAAAGAACGTGCTACACACCGCCTCCCGCCCGGTTAAAGGAGCGTTTCTCTCCGTGTGTGCAGAATGTCTTCGGACATCGGAGAAAGCCGGGCCGCGTAACAGTGATGAGCGAGGCTTATGGCTCCCCTTCTCTCCCTCCCTAAAGACAAGATCCGTATCCTCCTGCTGGAGGGTATCCATGACAGCGCGGTCGCTCTGCTGAAGGCCAGCGGCTATGAGAACGTCGTGCGTCATAAAGGTGCGCTCGAAGGAGAAGCGCTGCGCGAGGCGCTGCACGGGACGCATGTCGTGGGAATCCGCTCCCGCACGCAGCTGACCCGTGAGATCATTGAAAGTGCGGATCGTCTGTTTGCCATCGGCTGCTTCTGCATCGGCACCAATCAGGTCGATCTCAATGCCGCGCGGGAGTTCGGAATTCCGGTGTTTAATGCCCCCTTCAGCAATACCCGTTCCGTAGCCGAACTCGTCATCGGTGAGATCGTGATGCTGATGCGGAGAATCTTCTCGCGCTCAGGCGGCTGCCATAGCGGGGAATGGGATAAATCGGCCACGAACAGCTGGGAGGTGCGCGGCAAGACGCTCGGTATTATCGGCTATGGTTCTATCGGCTCGCAGCTTTCGGTGCTGGCTGAGGCCATGGGCATGCGCGTGATCTATTATGACGTAGTGGACAAGCTCGGTCACGGTAACGCCTCTCCGACCACCTCTCTTGATGAACTGCTGCATGAGAGTGACGTGGTCAGCCTGCACGTGCCGGCCCTGCCCTCCACGAAAAACATGATCGGCGCGAAAGAGATCGCGACGATGAAGCGCGGCTCGTTCCTGATCAACAACGCCCGTGGCAATGTGATCGACCTTGATGCGGCGGCAGAGGCACTGAAATCCGGGCATCTGCTGGGTGCGGCCATCGATGTCTTCCCTGCCGAGCCGAAAGTGGCCGGAGAGCGCTTCTCCTCTCCGCTGCAGGGGCTGGATAACGTGATCCTCTCTCCGCATATCGGCGGTTCGACCGTTGAGGCGCAGGAGCGCATCGGCGTTGAGGTTGCAAAGAAGATCGTTGAATACTCCGACATCGGATCGACCTTCGGAGCCGTGAATTTTCCGTCGGTTCAGCTTCCGACCGGCCCGCGCGGAACACGCTTCATGCACGTCCACCATAATGTCCCGGGCATTATGTCCGCCATCAACGACATCTTCAGCCGCGAGAAATGCAACGTCACGGCGCAGTATCTGCAGACGGACGGAGAGGTCGGCTATGTCGTGGTGGAAGCCGATACTGGCGGCAGCACCGACAGGGATCACGACATTCTGGAGCGTCTGCGCGCTCTGGAGGGGACGATCCGCGCCCGCCTGCTCTATCGCGGTGTCTGATTGCGCGCATCCCGGGCATGAACCGGGATCGCTATGATCAACACACGCATACGCAGCTTTGCCTTTTCGGGAATCGAACCGGTTCCCGTCTGGGTCGAGGTGCAGGTGGCAACCGGGCTTCCTGCGTTTCTGATTGTCGGTCTGCCTGATAAGGCCGTGGGAGAGGCACGTGAGCGTGTCCGTGCCTCCCTCGCCTCTCTCGGAATGGCGCTGCCTCCGAAGCGTATCCTGATCAATCTCGTTCCTGCCGATCTGCAGAAAGAGGGATCGCATTTCGATCTGCCGATCGCTCTGGCTCTTCTGGCTGCCATGAACGTCATTCCCGGAGAGGAACTCGGACGCTATGCCGCGTTCGGTGAGCTTTCTCTGGACGGCACGATCAACGGTGTAGCGAATGTCATTTCAGCCTCCGTCGGCGCCTCTGCGCTTGAGCTTGGCCTGATCTGCCCCTCATCCCAGGCAAGAGAGGCAATCTTCGGTGGCAACCGGGATATTCTGGCCACACCGGGCATGCAGGCCGTCATCAGTCATTTCCGTGGTGAGCAGGTTCTGTCTCCGCCGGCAGGTGCAATATGCGAGGCAGATGTTCAGGACGCGGCGGCTCCCGATATGGCAGATGTCCGGGGTATGGAGTCAGCCCGTCGTGCTGCCGAGATTGCTGCCGCGGGCGGACATTCCCTGCTGATGTGCGGGCCGCCGGGAACCGGAAAATCCATGCTGGCTGCGCGCATCCCCGGTCTTCTGCCAGACCTCAGCTTGCGTGAAACACTGGATGTAACACGTATCTACAGCGCTGCAGGTCTTCTTCCCTCAGGCCTGCCTGTAAGGCGTCCTCCCTTTCGCGCTCCGCATCACTCGGCCAGTCAGCCTGCGCTGATCGGTGGCGGCGCCCGGGCAAAGCCCGGAGAGGTAAGTCTTGCTCACAGAGGCATTCTGTTTCTGGATGAGCTTCCTGAATTTTCCCGTCAGGCGCTCGAGGCTTTAAGGCAACCGGTTGAAACCGGAGAGGCCGTGATTGCGCGTGCCGCGGCCCATGTCACCTACCCTGCCCGGTTTCAGCTTATTGCCGCGATGAACCCGTGCCGGTGCGGCTATCTCGGGGATGCTGCCCGGGAGTGCCGGAAGGCTCCCCGCTGCGGAGAAGATTACCTTGGCAAGCTGTCCGGTCCTCTTCTGGACCGTATTGATCTGCAGGTTTCTGCAGAACCGCTTTCTCCGGCTGATATTCTCTATGCTCCGCCTTCTGAAAACAGCGCCGCGGTTGCCGCACGCGTGCTCGAGGCAAGGACGCGCCAGTATCACAGGAACGAAGGCCGCAGGAACGCGGAAGCCGCGCCTGAGGCTTGCGAGACGACCGAGGACGCGAGAAAATTCCTTGCGGATATCTCACGAAAATTCCGTATGTCAGCACGCGGCTTCACACGGCTCCTGCGCGTGGCCCGCACGATCGCGGACCTCGACAGTTCAGATGTGATCAGGCCGCCGCATGTGCTGGAAGCGGCAGCTTTCCGCCAGCGTTAGGAACCGTTCAGAGCCGAGAATCCCTGCTCCAGATCGCCACAGAGATCCCGGACGGATTCAAGCCCGATATTCAGTCTGAACGTCGCCTGAACCGGTGCTTCCGTAGCCGTGCGGCTGACGGATCCTGTCGTTGGCAGGACAAGGCTCTCAAACCCGCCCCAGGAGGCTCCGATTCCGAAAAGATGCAGGCTGTCCAGCATGTTTTCCATGGATTTACGGCTATAGCGTTCCTTCAGAACGACGCTGAACAGCGGCCCTGCTCCGTTAAAATCCCGCTTCCAAAGCTCATATCCGGGAAAATCAGGCAGGGCAGGATGCAGCACCCGCTCCACCTCCGGCCGGTCTGCCAGCCAGCGCGCCACATCCAGCGCGGAACAGGACTGTCGGGCCAGACGGACACTCATGGTGCGAAGGCCACGGAGCGTCAGCCAGCATTCATCCGGCCCGGCAAGCTGCCCGAGCTGAATGGCCGCGTCGCGGAGCCGCTTCCACAGTGTCTTATCTGCAACTGTCAGCGCTCCGATAATCGCGTCGGAATGTCCTGCAGCATATTTCGTCAGAGCCTGAACGGAGACATCCACGCCATGGCGGAAAGGCTCGAAAATTCCGAACCCCCATGTGTTATCCAGTATCAGAAGCGCGCCGTGCCGATGAGCCAGATCGGACAGCGCCGGAATGTCCTGAATTTCAAAAGTATGGCTTCCCGGACTTTCCGCAAAAATGACCTGCGTCTCGGGCCGGATCAGGCGCTCCATCTCCGCCACTGACACGCAGGGAGGATAATATGTGGTCTCCACACCGAATCGCCTGAGCATCGTATCCGTAAAACGCCGGGTCGGCCCGTATGCGCTGTCCGGAATAAGCACGTGCCCCCCGGATGCCGTAAAAGTCAGCAGCGCGGTCGTGCAGGCAGACAGACCGGACGAGACGATCTGCGTATCCTCTCCTCCCTCAACCAGAGCGACCGCACGCTCAAGGACGTGCTGCACCGGAGTTCCCATCGCGCCATAGATGGCCTCGTGATCATACCGCTTCATGCCCTGTGCATTCAGGCTGGCAAGATCAGGGAAGAGAACGGTTGAGCCGCGCGTCACCGGAGGATTAACGAATTTTCCCTCAGCAGGAAGATTCTCGTCGCGTCCTGCCCGGATCAGCAGCGTAGCCAGGCGCTCCCATCCCCGGGACACTTCTTCATGACTGCTCATACGACGCGCTCCGGACCCTGCTCTACCGGAAGACCCGACCTCGCACCCCATTCCGTCCAGGAGCCGTCATAAAGGGATGTGTCCGCAAATCCGGCCAGTTCGGCCGCAACAACAATAACGGCCGCAGAAAGCCCTGACCCGCAGGTGGCGATAATCGTGCGATCCGGCTCGGCACCTTTGCCGTTCAGGATTTTCTTAAGTTCATCAACCGGAAGAAAGCAGCCTTTCTGATCCAGCAGGCCGCCATAAGGAAGATTGCGTGAGCCGGGTATGTGGCCTGAGGCAAGCCCGGGGCGGGGCTCCGGAGCCGCCCCCTCAAACCGCGCCTGGGGCCGTGCATCAAGAACAAGGGCATTTTTTGTGTCTATATTCCGCAGCATGTCACCTGCTCCGGAAAGTCGGCTCATTTTCGGGCGGGTCTCATAGACTTTTTTTTCAGCAACCGGGACGCTTCCTGTCACACACTCCCCGCCCGCTGCCTCCCAGGCCGGACGGCCGCCATCAAGAATGAATACCTTTTCATGACCGAACAGGCGGAACAGCCACCACGCACGGCAGGCCGAAGCGGTATTTCCCTGATCATACAGTATAACCGTGTCGTCACGTGTCAGTCCGGCCTCGCCCGCAAGGCGCGCAAACCGACCGGCTGACGGGGCCATGTGCGGAAGTGCCGTATCCACGTCAGCAAAAACGTCGATATCAAACCTTGCAGCATCTTTCAGATGACCCAGAAGATAGACTTCCTGAGGATCATCCTGCTGCCCGGGGAGACGCGCCGTCGCATCAAAAACAGCGACGCGTCCGGCCGGAGTACCGGACTGCAGGAGAGCCATAACATTCTCTGCCTGAATCAGGGGTGACATATATTCCGGCCCTCCGCACGGTAAACTATCGGAGAGCCAAGACAATCACTGAAATCCGTTCTCCGCAAGCAGACCTCTGAGATACTGGGCGGCTTCCATACCTTTGATGGATTTCTTCCACAGATCCTCAACAACTTTCTGATGTGCGTTCACCGCTTCCGGTGCGCTCGTGACGAGCGACACACCGGTCGAGATATACGGGCTGGCATCACAGCGGAAAGGATTGATCGCGAGCATGGTTTTCTCGCGTCCCCTGAGAAGAACGCAGTTTGTGGAATTCTCGCTCTCGGTCAGGACGCTGAACTGCAATCCAATCGGCCCGGATTCAATAAGGCGGATAATGCGCGATATTTCCCTTGCAGCAAGCTCGCGTCCGGCCTCCCTGCGTTCATCGGAAAGGTTGACGAAATCACCGGGGCCACGCTGGAGAAATCTCTGGACGGCCTGGTCGGGAAGAATCGTGATCAGCGCAGGCCGCCGGATTTCGTATTCCTGCTTACGCTGATACTGGATCGACTGCAGACTGTTGATTTTCGTTGAGAACTGACCCGGGATTTTCATGAGCAATTGACCCGGCCTGATTGTGTATGTCTCCTGTTTT
>NZ_JAJJND010000001.1 GCF_029759835.1 Acetobacter sp. AN02 | reverse complement strand
TCTGGCCTGACATCGGCAAATACCCGGCGTTGCGCAGGGTCGCATCAAAGCGGTTGAACAGCCCATCGATCGCACCGACCTGGGTCAGACGCTCGCGAAACAGCCAGACCGTTTTGGCATCCGGCACCCGATCTGAAAGTCCCAGCCCAAGGAAACGCATGAACGACAGACGGTCGTTGATCAGATATTCCGTCCGCTCATCAGACAAATTGTTGAGCGTCTGGATCACCAGAATTTTGAACATCAGCACAGGATCAAATGGCGGTCGTCCGCCTTTGCTTCCGTCAGAATACGCCAGAGCTTTCTCCAGGCCAGGGCGGAAGACTTCAAAATCCACAGTCCGGGAAAATGCTTCGAGCTGATCACCAAGCCCGCTCAACCGGGAAAGCCGCTCTTCAACGTCAAAAAATCCCGCCTGCTTCATAACGCCATTCCCTCTGTCAGAACCGGACAAATGGAATCACAGAGCAGACCTTAATACCAGAGAGTTTTTCGAACCCTCCACCTGCATTCGTCCAACATCAAAAAAAGAGACGGACACAGATTCTCTGCAGGCGTGGCTTTTCTGCACAGCCCCGTCGAACGGCAGAAAACAGAGGTTTTCAAGAGCCTTACCCCTCGGGACCCCAATAAAATACATAAAATTAATATGCGGGATAGATTTGGTCTATATATGACAAACTATGTCTTGACGAAGGAAAAAGGAACCATCCCGATCCTCGTCCCGGCTTCCCCGGGAGCCTTGCGTCAGGAGCATCTGAAAAAGATGTTCCGGGCCGGGGGCCGGAATTCACGCCTGCAGTACGGAGTTACGCAAGCACATGAATGCCATTGTCGTCACCGCCTTGCGGAGACCGTACACATTCGTTGTTCTGTCAATTCTTATAGTCATGATGGGCTTTCTTTCCATGAGAAAGACCCCGACCGACGTATTCCCCAATATCAGGATTCCGGCCATCGCCGTGGTCTGGAGCTATTCGGGAATGCTTCCTGAGGAATTCGCCGGACGAATCATGTACAACTTCGAACAGGGGGTCACCTCCACTGTCGAAGGCATCGACCATATGGAGGCAGATTCCTTCTATGGCCGCGGAATTGTAAAAATCTATTTCCAGCCGGGCACCAATATCGGCGCCGCTGAAGCAGATGTGACCGCCATATCACAGACGGTCCTGCAGCAGCTCCCCGAACATATCGCCGCCCCGATGATCATGAGGCTCGAAGCCTCCTCCGTCCCGGTCATCACCCTGCAGCTGACATCGGACAGCATGACGCCCTCCGATCTGTTCAAACTCGCCTTCATCCGGCTCAGGGCGCTGCTCGTCACCGTCCCCGGCGCCGTCGTGCCGCACCCCTATGGCGGTATGGACAGCTTCGTGATGATCGCCCTGAACCAGAAACAGCTCCAGGCCCATCACCTCTCCGCCATGGACGTGCAGAACGCGCTCGACAGCCAGAACGTCGTCCGACCGGCCGGAGACCAGAAAATCGGCGCGACAGACTGGATGGTGCAGACAAACGCAACACCCAGAACACTCAGCGATATCGCCGATATCCCGATCAAACGCGTCGGAAACGCCGTGGTCTATATCCACGACGTCGGAGACGTCTATCGCGGAGGACACCCGCAGACCAACAGCGTCATCGTCAAGGGACGCCAGGCTGTCATCATGGTCGTCATGAAAAGCGGAGAAGCCTCCACGCTTGATGTCGTCAATGACGTCCGCAAGATGATGCCGCGCCTGCAGTCCGTCCTGCCGTCCTCCGTCCATCTGAGCATCCTCAACGATGCCTCGGGCTTCGTGAAAGACTCCATCCAGGACGTCGTACGCGAAATGGGAACCGCAGCCGTCCTCACAGGCCTCGTGGTGCTGCTCTTCCTCGGCTCCTGGAGACCGACGGTCATCATCGCAACCTCCATCCCCCTGGCCATCCTCACCTCCATCATTTGCCTCGGATGGGCCGGACAGACCATCAACGTCATGACACTCGGCGGCCTCGCACTCGCCGTCGGCATCCTCGTGGATGACGCAACCGTCATGATCGAGAATATCGATACCCACCTGGAAATGGGGAAAGAACTGGAAACCGCCATCATCGATGCGGCCAACCAGATCGTCATCCCCACCTTCGTCTCCACAACCTGTATCTGCATCGTCTGGCTGCCGCTCTTCACCCTGGGCGGCGTCGCGGGATGGCTGTTCTTCCCCATGGCCGAAGCCATCATCTTCGCCATGATCGCCTCCTTCATCCTGTCCAGAACCCTCGTCCCGACCATGGCCAAATACCTCCTCGCCGGACACGTCCACCCGGGCGCCCACGGCCAGGAACACGAAGCCATGCCCCACGGGCACAATGTCTTCACACGCTTCCAGAAAGGCTTCGAACGCAAATTCACCAGCTTCCGCGAAGCCTACGGACGCCTGCTCACACGCCTGATCGAACGCAGGAAAATGTTCGTCAGCGTCTTCCTCGGCCTCTCCGTGATTTCCTGCGGACTCTACATGATCGCCGGACGGGACTTCTTCCCCGAAATCATGTCCGATCAGCTGCAGATGCACATGCGCGCCCCGCTCGGAACCAGGATCGAGGTCGCAAGCCGCGTCGCATCACTCGTCTCGGATAAAATCCACGACCTCCTGCCCGGAAAAGTGGCCTCCGTCGTCAGCAACTGCGGACTCCCCGAAGGCCCGCATAACCAGGCCTTCATCCCCACACCCACGCTCGGAGCCCAGGACTGCGATCTGACCATCGCACTCAATGACGAGGAATCCCCCGTATGGGACTACCGCGCCACACTGCGCAAAGGACTCTCAGCCGCCTTCCCCGGAACGGTCTTCACCTTCCAGCCCGCGGATCTGACGGCAAAAATCCTCAACTTCGGATCACCCTCGCCGATCGACGTGAAAATCGGCGGCCCGGATATCCACGAAAGCTATAAATACGCCGTCGCCCTGACCGCACGCCTGCGCAAGGTCTCCGGTGCCGCCGACGTGTCCCTCCAGCAGACCATGGCCACACCGACACTCTTCGTCGAAGGAGACCGTACCTTCGAACAGGCCACCGGAATCCAGGAAGGAAACCTCGCGGACAACGAACTGATGACACTCTCGGGAAGCTCCCAGGTCGACCCGCAATACTGGTTCGATCCGAAAATGGGCGTCACCTTCACACTCAATACATACGTCTCACAGGACCAGCTCACACACTACAACAACCTGCTGACCATCCCCGTGGACAAGGGAGACGGAGACCCGTCCGGAAAATCCATGCAGCTTCTGGGCGCAATGGGACGCATCCACGCCATCGGAACCCCCGGAGAAATCTCCCACTACAACTCCATGCCCTCCTTCGACATCTACGTGTCAGCAGAAGGCAGAGACCTCGGATCAGTCCTCTCCGACGTCCGCAGGGAAGTCGATGCAACAGCAAAGGATCTCCCCCGCGGTGCCGCCGTCAGCATCGAAGGGCAGGGCACGACAATGCGCAGCGCCTATATCGAACTGGTCGGCGGCCTGCTGGTCTCCATCGTCCTGATCTACCTGCTGATCGTCGTAAACTTCCAGTCCTGGCTTGACCCCTTCATCATCATCTCGGCCCTGCCCGGAGCACTGGCCGGAATCGGATGGAGCCTGTTCCTCACCCGCACGCACCTCTCCGTGCCGGCCCTGACCGGAGCCATCATGTGCATGGGAACCGCAACCGCCAACTCGATCCTGGTCGTGTCCTACGCCCGCGAACGCCTTGAGGAACACGGAGAACCGCTGCGTGCCGCCCTCGAAGCCGGATACGGCCGTATCCGCCCCGTGCTCATGACCGCATCCGCCATGATCGTCGGCATGATCCCGATGTCGATCAGTAACTCCCAGAACGCCCCGCTCGGAAAAGCCGTCATCGGCGGCCTCCTCGTGGCCACAATCTCAACACTGCTTTTCGTTCCCTGTGTTTATGCAATTTTCTACGGTCGCAGGACCGCACGTAAGGAGACAGTCTGATGGCGAACTCTGCCGGTCGCCGTTCCGCGCTTTTCATCGGCGCGGGCGCTCTGATCATAGCCTGCGGAGGGGTCGTGGTGTCACGGATACACTCCGAACACAAAGCGGAAGCCACAACCGCCTGGAACGCCATCCCGGATGTCGAGATCATCTCACCCCGGCCGGGCGCGAAAACCGTCTCCCTGACGCTGCCCGGAACGGTCGATGCCTGGTACCAGGCCCCGATCTATCCGCAGGCAACCGGATATGTGAAGATGTGGTATAAGGATTTCGGTGCAGAGGTAAAAGAGGGAGATATCCTCGCCGAAATCAACTCGCCCGGACTGGACGCACAGTTCCAGCAGGCAAAGGCAGACCTTGCCGCCCAGGCCGCAAAATACAACCTGTCCGTCGTCAGCGCCTCACGCTGGCAGG
The DNA here is from genome assembly GCF_029759835.1 of Acetobacter sp. AN02. Taxonomy (GTDB): domain Bacteria; phylum Pseudomonadota; class Alphaproteobacteria; order Acetobacterales; family Acetobacteraceae; genus Acetobacter. Next base: position 71,540 of record NZ_JAJJND010000001.1, on the reverse strand, counting down.
CCATGGCCAGATCCCAGGCCGTCTCCGGACAGTCCGTCTCCGTCGCGGAAGCCAACAAAAAATCCGGCTACGCGGAAATGCAAGCCTCACAGCATAATCTGGATCGTTTCGAAGCACTCGAAAAATTCAAGACCGTCGTCGCCCCGTTCGACGGCATCGTCACCTCACGTAACATCAACGTCGGAGACTATGTCAGCTCCGGAGGCGGAGAACACAGCGAAAGCGGGGAATCCACCCAGATGTTCGTCGTCTCGGACATGCACAAAATGAGACTCTTCGTGTCCGTGCCGGAAGTTTTCGCCTATATCCTCAAACCCGGACTGACAGCCTCCGTCAGCGTCCCGCAGTTCCCGGGCCGTAAATTCGAGGCCAAATTCCTGACAATGGCCAAAGGCTTCGATCCCAACACCAGAACCGCCGTCACGGAATTCACGATCGATAACCCCGATCACCTCCTGTGGCCCGGAACCTTCGCCTCGGTCTATCTCACAGCCCCCGCAGACGGCGGCGTCCAGCAGATCCCGACCTCAACACTCGTGTTCCAGGAAAACGGAATGCAGGTCGCCGTCGTGGATGGCGAAAACCACGTGCATTTCAGAAACATCCAGGTCGGACGCATGGCCGATACACACACCGACGTCATCTCCGGACTGAAACCGGACGAGAAAATCATCCGCAACCCCCCGGCCGATCTCCTCGAAGGCCAGGAAGTCCGTGTTGTTGTCCCGGCCAAAGGCTACGAGAAAGAAGACGAGGAGATCGAGGGATGAAACAGAAAATCCCCCGTTCTGGTAAGCCGAAAAGGCAGAGCAGACTGACAGCCCGGAAACTGTCGTCTGCCGCACTCGGACTCACGGCCATGGCCATGCTCTCGGGATGCGACCTCGCGCCGCAATACAAACCGCCGCAGTTCATCGTCCCGGCAAGCTGGAACGGGCAGGCCCCGTTCGCAAAGGCAACACCGGCCGATACACAGATCCCGACAGACTGGTGGACCCTGTTCAGCGACCCGGTGCTCAACGATCTCGAAAGCCGGGCCGTCGCACAGAACGCAGATCTGCAGGCCGCAGCAGAAAGATTCACACAGGCCCGCTCCCTCGTGATGCGCGCCCGTGCAGACCTCCTGCCGCATTTCGGCCTGGCCTTCGGAGCCTCGGATAACAAACAGTCTGCCGATGCCCTGTTCCGATACAAAGGCGCGATCACACAGACAGACGAGTTCTACGGAGGCCTCGCCTCCTGGGAGCCCGACTTCTGGAGCGAGATCCGTAACCAGGTCCGTATGAGCAAATACGCGGCACAGCAGAAAGCCGCGGATTTCGCAGCCGCACGGCTGAGCATCGAGGCCGAACTGGCAAACGACTATATCGCCCTGCGCGGATACGACGCGCAGGAAGCGATCTATGACCGCTCCATCTCATATTATGAAAAAGCCGTGTCCATGACAAAGACACAGATGGACAACCAGGCCGCACCACGTCTCGATCTTGCCCGTGCACAGAACAGACTTTACGTCACACAGGCCGCGGAACTGGATCTTAAGGCCCAGCGCCAGGTCACGGAGCACGCCATCGCCGTCCTCACCAACACGGCGCCGGAAAGCTTCCACATCGCCCCGCTGAACCGATTTGACCTCCGCCAGGTCAGCGTCCCGCTCAGCGTCCCCTCGGACCTGCTGCAAAGACGGCCCGATATCGCCGCCGATGAACGCACGATGGCCCAGGCCAACGCCTCCATCGGCGTCTCACGCGCTGCCTTCTATCCGCATATCTCCCTGCACGCGGATGGCGGCTTCCACGCCAACGGCTTCGACCTCGCCAACCTCGCCAACAGCGCCTGGAGCTACGGCGCCACCGCATCCATGCCGATCTTCGAAGGCGGAATGCGCCGCGCCGCCCTGCAATACGCCTGGTCCGCCTACCGCGAGACCCGCGACGACTACCGCTCCTCCGTCCTCTCGGCCTTCCGGGAAGTAGAGGATCAGCTGTCCCGCACCCGTCTCCTGCACGCGGAAGACCTGCGCCTCAGACAGGCCGTCAGTACCGCCATCGACATGCAGAACATGACCATGACGCTCTACAAAGGCGGCCTCTCGGACTATCTGAGCGCCATCGTCGCCCAGGAAGCCGCACTTGAGGCACAGATCTCGGAAGTGCAGGTCGCCGCACGCTCCGTCCAGGCCTCCGTCAGCCTGATCCGCTCGCTGGGCGGCGGATGGAACGACAGACTGCTCCCCACACCGGACCAGACCATGTCCTTCGACGTGCTCCAGTACGACGGGCTGCATCACCCCGCACCCGCCGGCGGAATCGAAACCACCGAACCAGCTAAATACGAAAACCTCACCGGCGCGACCGTCATACCGCACACCCTCGCCGCAACAGCCCGCAGAGCAGGCTGAAAACTCTCCGCTGAACAAAAAAATTCAGCCATTTAAACCCGGGTAAAAACAGTTTTACCCGGGTTCTCACATACCAGCACACCCCGGGCGGAAGTTTTCTGCCCGCCCCCCATACCCTGCCCCGGCACTTCGCGGCTATGATGCCGCCGGATGACAGCCGCCACCTTCTCCCCCGACGACGCCTGGGCCCTCACAGCCCGGCACGAAACGCTGCCGGTGCTCAGCCCGGACGGAGAACTGCTCGCGCTCACCCCCGAAGAACTGCGCCGCCGCGCCCCGCACGGCCCCTTCCTGATCGTCCACGCCCCCGCCACGGCCCGCCGCAGCCGGCTCGGCTTCCTGCGCGAAAGCCCCTGTTTCGACCTGCTCGAACTCTTCGCCTTCATCCACCCCGCCCGCGCCGCAGCCCCCACACCGCGCGGCCTTGCACTCAGCCTGGGCATCGAGGAAACGGAAACCGGCGTCACCCTCCTGCCGCGCCTGCTCAGCCGCCTGCTCGCAGACCTCAGACAGCAGGCCGCAGGCCCGCTCGCCCCGATCCTGCGGGCCTCCGCCCGGCAGCTCACCGAAGCCGGATGGATCTGGGGCAGCACCGTCCGGGATGCGCTCGGAGACGGACCGACCTCCTCCGCAGATCCCCTGCGCGTCTGGCAGAGCCTGCCGAAATGGGAGGAATCCGCCCCTCCGCCGCCGCCCGCCGCACAGCCCGTCACCGCCGCGGAAGCCCGCGCCCGCCTGCACGATCTCCTCGGTCCGACAGCGGAAATGCGCGCCGGACAGGCCGATTTCGCCGCGGCCGTCACCGCCGCCTTCCTCCCCCGCGAAACACGCGGCGCCCCCCATGTCGTGCTGGCCGAAGCCGGAACCGGAACCGGCAAAACCCTGGGCTATCTCGCCCCCGCCAGCCTGTGGGCGGAACGCAACGGCGGCGCCGTATGGATCAGCACCTACACCCGCCACCTCCAGCGCCAGATCGAGGCCGAAACCCGCCGCCTGCACCCCGATGACGCCCTGCGAAGGGAGCGCGTGGTGCTGCGAAAGGGGCGTGAAAACTATCTCTGCCTGCTCAATTATGAGGACATGGTCGTCAACGCCGCCACGCGCCCGCCAGCCGTAAGGATCGCCCTGCTGCTGCTCGCCCGATGGGCCCTGGCCACACGGGAAGGGGACCTGTTCGGCGGCGATCTGCCGGGCTGGTTCAGCGAATTCGCAGGCAGCGGCCTGCTCACCGCTGTTGCGGACCGGCGCGGAGAATGCATCCACGGCGCCTGCCCGCACTATCACACCTGCTTCGTGGAACACTCGGTCCGTCGGGCAAAACACGCCGATCTCGTCATCGCCAACCATGCTCTGGTCATGTCCCAGGCCGCCTGGGCCTCCATGGGCAGCGCAGAGGATGAGGATCAGGACACCCCCGACGAAGATACCCTGCCGACACGCTACGTGTTCGACGAGGGCCACCACATCTCCGACGCCGCAGACAGCGCCTTCTCAGCGGAATTCTCAGGTCTGGAAGCCGCAGAGCTGCGCCGCTGGCTGCTCGGCGCGGAAGGCCGTCGCTCCCGCGCCCGCGGTCTCAGGCGGCGTCTGGACGATCTGATCATCGGTATGCCCGCGCTGGAAACCCCGCTGGATGCCGTCCTGCTGGCCGCCCGCGCACTGCCCGCCCCGGGATGGTCCGCCCGGCTGAACGGAGATGACCGGAACGGAAACGATCCGGACCGCTCCCCCCCGGCCGCCCCTCCGGCAGATCCGGTCCTGCCGGAACTCCCGCCGCAGACCGGTCTTTCCGGAGTGTTCCTCCCCGCAGAACCACAGGCCATACTGATCCCGGACGAGGCCGTGCTCGCCAACCCGTCCGAAGCCCTCCTCCGGCAGCTCCGGCAGCAGGCTCTGGCCCGCACATCCGGCAGGGAACCGGGACAAAGGCAGCACGGGCAAAGAGAGCCGGGCCAGAGAGAAACAGGCCAGAGAGAAACAGGCCGCCGGGACAACGCCGAATGTGATCTGCACCCGACCAGCCCCGGTCTCGAAGAGGCGGCACAGGCGCTCGTCCGCGCCCTGATGCGCCTTGCCGAACCGCTGAAAACCCTGATCCATCGCCTCAAAGCACGGCTGAGCGAGGATACGGACGCCCTCGACAGCACCACGCGCACCCGCATCGAGGCCATGATCCGCGCGATCCGCCGTCGTGCCCTCAGCCGGATTGAGGCCTGGACCGCCATGCTGGAACAGATCAGCCGGACAGAGGCGGAGGAAGGCCCCCCGACCTATATCCATTTCATCCGCATCGCCCGGCAGCACGGGCAGAAACCCGGCGAATACGATGTCGGCCTGCACCGCCACTGGCTCGACCCGACCATCCCGTTCGCCCTGACCGCCGCCGCCCCGGCCCAGGGCCTGCTGATCACCTCCGCAACGCTCAGGGACGAAACCGGAGACCAGAATGAGGGCAGGGCGGAAGCCGCCTGGGATATGGCCGAAGCCCGCACCGGAGCCTCGCACCTTCCGGCCCCGGCCCTGCGCGCGGCCCTCGCCAGCCCCTTCGACTATGCCCGCCAGACCGAAACCCTGATCGTCACGGACGTCAATCCCGAAGATGCCGAAGCCGTCGCCGCGGCCTATCGCACCCTGTTTCAGGCCTCAGGCGGCGGCGGACTTGGCCTGTTCACCGCCATCTCACGCCTGCGCGCCGTACACCGCCGCATCGCCGCCCCGCTGGAAGCCGCAGGACTCCCGCTCTACGCACAGCATGTCGATGCCATGGATAATGCCAGCCTCGTCGATATCTTCCGCACGGAAACAGAGTCCTGCCTGCTCGGTACGGATGCGATGCGGGACGGCGTGGACGTCCCCGGACAGGCCCTGCGCCTCGTCGTGTTCGAACGCGTCCCCTGGCCCAGACCGGACATCCTTCATCGCGAGCGACGCCTGCACCTCTCCGGCGGACAGCCGAAAGACTATGACGATCGCATCGCCCGCCTGCGGCTGCGTCAGGCTTTCGGGCGGCTCATCCGCTCCGCAGAGGATCGCGGCGTGTTCGTCCTCCTGGACCGCCGCACGCCGTCGCGCCTGCTGGACGCCTTTCCGCGCGGCGTAACGCCCGTAAGAACCGGAATCGCAGACGCCGTGGCCCGCGTGAGCCGGTTCTTCACTCCGCAGAACTGAGATCCCGGGGCAGGGTGTTGTCCACAGCCACCCGCAGACGGGGCCGCATCCTGGCGGCAGAGCGGGGCAGAACCGCACTCGCCGGCGCGGAACAGTACAGAACAGGCCGGAAATCCGGCTCCTCCGGACAGGCCGTGCGGATTTCATCGTAAAGAGACGGAAACGATTCGGCCTCCTGCCTCCGTTCAGGACAGCAGTACCCGCAGGAGGTCTTCCTGCGGAACAGAAACGTCAGCGCAGAACCGAACAGAATACAGAAAAAAGCGCTCATGGGCGTGAAATCTCTTTGCTTCCCGCAGGACTCTCCGCCCCGGACTTTCAGGCAGGAAGCTTAATAAACAGTAAGTGTTCCGCATGATTTCACACCCGGTAACCACACCGGCCCGGGGCCATAAGATCTCCCGCGCATGCTTGCGGATTGACCGGACGGCGCGCAGTTCATAGCTTCCGCCCCATGTCTGATGATGCGCACCTTCTGATTCCCGTCCCCCGGACCTGGCCGTTCGAGGAAGCCCGCAAGCTCGCGGAGGCCCTCGCGGGAGGCGATCCGGAAAAACCCGTCCTGTTCGAGACAGGCTACGGACCGTCCGGCCTGCCACATATCGGCACCTTCGGAGAAGTCGCGCGCACCTCCTGGGTCCGCCAGGCCTTCACCGCACTGACCGGCCGCCCGGCCCGCCTGCTGGCCTTCTCGGACGATATGGACGCATTGCGCAAAGTGCCGGACAACGTGCCGCAGCAGGACATGCTGAAGCAGTATATCGGACAGCCGCTCTCCCGCGTGCCCGATCCGTTCGGAACCCACGAATCCTTCGCCGCGCACAATAACGCCCGGCTCTGCGCCTTCCTCGACAGCTTCGGCTTCGAATACGAATTCGCCTCCTCCACGCTGTACTACACCTCAGGCCGCTTCGACGCCGCCCTGCGGCGCGTGCTGGAAGTACATGACCGTATCCTGGACGTGATCCTCCCCACGCTCGGCCCCGACCGCCGCGCGACTTATTCACCGGTCCTGCCGTTGCACCCGGAAACCGGAGAGGTCATGCAGGTGCCGATGGATGCCATCGACGCCGCAGCCGGAACCGTACGCTGGACGGACCCGGCAAGCGGAAAAACCTTCGAGACCCCGGTCACCGGCGGCCACGCCAAGATGCAGTGGAAAGCCGACTGGGCCATGCGCTGGTACGCGCTGGGCGTGGACTACGAAATGTCCGGAAAGGATCTGATCGACAGCGTACGCCTGTCCGGGAAGATCTGCCGCATCCTCGGAGGAGACCCGCCGTCCGGCCTGACCTACGAGCTGTTCCTGGATGACAAGGGGCAGAAAATCTCCAAATCGAAAGGCAACGGCCTCTCGGTGGAGGAGTGGCTGCGCTACGCCATCCCCGAAAGCCTCGGGCAGTACATGTTCAACCAGCCCCAGCGCGCCAAACGCCTGTTCTTCGATGTGATCCCCAAGGCCACCGACGAATATCTGTCCCATGTGGACAAGGCCCGCGCGCTGCAGAAAGAGGCCCCGCATGACAGCGAGGCCCGCCAGGCCCTCCTCGCAAATCCCGCCTGGTTCATCCATCGCGGAGAGATCCCGGCAGATGCAGGCAGCCCGGTCTCCTTCGCCATGCTGCTCAATCTCGCCAGCGTCGCCAACGCGGAAACGCCCGACGTGCTGTGGGGCTTTATCCGCCGCTATGATCTCACCGTCTCCCCGCAGACGCACCCGACGCTCAGTGGCCTCGTAGACCGCGCCGTGGTCTACTACGCGGATTTCGTCCGCCCGGCGAAAACCTGGCGCACACCCGATGACAAGGAGCGTGCAGCCCTGACCGATCTCGCCGCAGCCCTGCGCGGACAGGAAACACAGGCCCGGGATGCGGACGCCCTGCAGAACCTCGTGTTCGAAATCGGAAAACGCCACGGTTTCGATCCCCTGCGAGCCTGGTTCACCTGCCTTTACGAAGTCCTTCTCGGACAGTCCGAAGGGCCGCGGTTCGGCGGTTTCATCGCGCTTTACGGCGTGACGGAAACCATAGCGCTGATCGACGCGGCTCTGGCCCGCTGACCAGAGCGGGCAGGGCACTGCTGCAATGACGAAGACAGACCAGCCGGACAGAAAACCCGGCTCCGACGGACCGGCAGAGTGCGACGGCGGAGAGATCGGGGAAGCCGTCACCACCAGCGTCTGGCGGCGGCACCTCCCGCATATCTTCGGTCTGGTGCTGATGGTCGCCGCCATCGTGGTCGTCCAGAGGGAAATCCGTCATCTCAGCCTCACGGAGGTCGCCGGCGCCCTCAAAGCCATCCCGCACAGCGCCCTGATGGCCGCAGGCGGATGCACCGTACTGTCGTATTTCATCCTGTCCTTCTACGACCGCCTTGCCGTCATCCAGGCGGGCTATCCGAAAATCGGCCTGCTCAAGACCTCCTTCGCAGCCTTCTGTTCCTACGTCCTGTCCCATAATCTCGGCTTCTCCGCGATCTCCGGCGCCGCCGTCCGGTTCAGGCTCTACCGGAACTGGGGACTGCCGCCTCTTGCCATCGCGCAGATCATCGCCTTCTGCTCCGCCACCTATCTCCTCGGTGCCGCCGCCCTGATCGGCGGCGTGCTGCTCGCAGAACCCCACGCACTCCCCCTGATCGGAGACCACCTCTCCCCGCTGCTGCTCCGCCTCGCCGGAGGCGCATTATGGGGCGGCGTACTGGCCTATATCCTCGCCGGGATCAGATGGCGCAGCATCACCATCCGCGGGAACCGGATCGATCTGCCCTCGCCGCTCATGGCCCTGGCGCAGACGGTCGTCTCCGCGGCAGAGGTCGCAGCCACAGCCTCCATCCCCTACGTCCTCCTGCCACTCGGAACCGTCGGCTTCGGCACATTCCTCGCAATCTATATCGCGTCCTACACCGCAGGCCTCGTCGCCAGCGTGCCGGGCGGGCTGGGCGTGTTCGACGGCACGATGCTGGTCGCACTCGGCCCCTATCTCCCCGCACCGCGCATCCTCGGCATCATCCTCGTGTTCCGGCTGTTCTACTATATCGGCCCGCTCTTCCTCGCCGGAGGCATGTTCGCAGGACACGAACTGTTCCTGCGCGGAGATGCCGCCATGCATCCGGAGGAAGAGGCCGCCGCAGTCGCCGCGAAGGCAGAAGGCCGGGATGCTCCGCGCCCGCGCCGGCCGAGCGGGGCCGTCCGGGAAAGCGAGGCCGGATTCTCCGTCACGGTCGCGACCGGAGCCGTCGCCCTGTGCGGCCTGATGCTGCTGACGCTTCCGATCATGAATCCGCTGGAATTCGCAGCCGATTCCGGGCTGACCGCAACCGGCCTCGCAGGCGGGGACTATCTCCTCTCCCTCGCCGGTGCCCTGCTCATCGCACTGGCCCTCGGACTGGCCCAGCGCGTCACCCTGACATGGTCAGCCACGATCGCCGTGCTGCTCGCAACAGCCGTGGCAACCTTCCTTCGCGGCAACATGATGCTCGTCCCGGCCGTGCTGGCATTCACGGCCTTCCTCATCGCGCCGTTCCGCAAATGCTACTACCGCCACGCACGCATCCTCAGCGAACCGCTGTCCCCGGCCACGGTCGGCTCCCTGATGTTCCTCCTGTGCTGCGGCCTCGTGATCATCACCCATAAAATGCCCGGCACCTGGTGGGAAATGCTGTCCTTCAGCGGGGAGGGGGACAGACACTGGCTCGTGGTCATCACCATCCTGCTCAGCCTGCTGGTGCTCGCACGGCTCATGCGCGCCGGACGCGTCCGCACGCAGCCCTGGACAGAAGAACGCCGCGCATGGTACGAAACCCTCGACCATGCTCATCTCAGCTTCCCCGGACTGGCCCCCGAGGCGCTGATCACGGGACAGGCCGCACAGGCCGCCGTCCCGGTCAGACGCCGCAGCGGTTTTCTCGTCGGCTTGGGCGATCCGGCAGGCGAGAGCGCGGACTGCGCCACCGTCATCTGGCAGCTCAGAGACCTGGCCATACAGGAAGGGCTGCAGCCCGCCTTCCGGGGAGCAGGAACGATTTTCCAGAACGTCTACGACGACCTCGGACTGGTCAGCTGGCCCATGCCGGACGGCACACTGCTGTTCTGTCCGCCGGAACAGAGCGGCCTCGTCAGGGCCAGACTGGAAGCCCGCGGCACGCCGGAATGTGCGGACAGACAGCAAAGGCCGGACAGCCATGTCTGAGTCGGTCCGTCTCCTGACAGACTGCGTTCTGCTGGCCTTTCCCGCCCTGTTCTCGATCGTCAACCCGCTGGGCGCCTCGCTGATCTTCGCGCAGATGGTGGCAGACCGGTCAAAGGAAGACGCCAGCCTCCTCGCCCGCAAGGTCGCGCTCTATTCCTGCGTCCTGCTCATCGCATCCGTGTGGATCGGAAACGCGCTCCTGTCCTTCTTCGGCGTCTCGCTCAACGCCCTGCGCGTCGCAGGCGGGCTGGTCGTCGCCGTGGGCGGATGGACACTGCTGCACAGCGCGGAACGGGTCGAGGCCAGACGGCAGGAACAGGCCATGCAGGAGGGCCGCACCGTGGCCACCACCCACCTCCAGGACGTGGCCTTCTTCCCGCTGACGATGCCATTCACGGTCGGACCCGGCGCCATCTCGGTCGCCATCGCTCTCAGCGCGGGACGCCCGGCCAATGCCCCGTTCCTGTACTGTTTCGGCATCACCATCGCCTCGGCCCTGGTCGCCCTCGTCGTATGGGTCATGTACACCTACGCGGAGAAACTGACCGCCCTGCTCGGCGTGACCGGCGCACGCATCCTCAGCCGCCTCTCAGCCCTGATCCTGCTCTGCATCGGCGTGCAGATCCTGGCCGGAGGGATCGGCGGATTTGCAGAGGATATTCTGGATCACGTCCGCCCCGCCGCCGTCACGGCTCCGCAATCAGCCGCCGCAGTTCAGAAGTAAGCGCCCGCATCTCCGCAGAGGACGGATCACGCGGCCGCGCCCCGACCATGATATCCGCCCGCACCGCCGCAGGCCGGCCGGACAGAACCACGATCCGGTCCGCCATGAGGATCGCCTCCTCAACATCATGCGTGACAAACAGAACCGTCTTGCGGGTCTCCCGCCAGATCTCCAGCAGTTCCTGCTGCAGACCGGCCCGGGTGATCGCATCCAGAGCCCCGAACGGCTCATCCATCAGCAGAAGCTCCGGATCGGTCACAAGAGCCCGCGCCACGCCCGCACGCTGCCGCTGCCCTCCTGAAAGCTGCCGGGGCCAGCGACCCGCCTCCGCCGTCAGCCCCACAAGCTTAAGAACCCGCTCCGCCCGCGCATGACGCTCCGGAGCCGGAATGCCAAGCCCCTCCAGCCCCAGCTCCACATTCTTCCGCACGCTGCGCCACGGCATCAGCCGCGCATCCTGAAATACCAGAGCCGTGCCCCGCGTCCCGTCCCGATGCGCCGGCGCCGTCAGCGTCACCCGCCCCTCGGTCGGCGGAACAAGCCCCATGACAACCCGCAGAAGAGTGGACTTGCCTGCACCGGACGGCCCCAGAACAGCCACGAACTGCCCGGATTCCAGCGCAAGCGTCACATGACGGAAAACAAAACTCTCCCCTCCGTCATGAGACAGACCGGCATCCTCGATATGAACCAGAGACATCCCCGTCACCCCTGCCAGCGCAGCAGCCGGTCACGCACCAGCCCGAAAAGAAAATCCGTCAGGGCATACAGGGCCGCCATGGTCAGCATGTACACCACAACCACATCCGTCGCGAGCAGACTGGAAGCCTGCATCATCCGTGCCCCGATCCCCGGCACACCGAACAGCTCGGCCGCAACCACGGACATCCAGCCCTGACCCAGACCGGTCCGCAGCCCCGCAAGAAGGCCCGGCATGGCGGCAGGCAGCGTCACGCAGGACAGACGGGAAAAAAATCCGCGATGGCCGAAAGCCGCCGCAACCTCATAAAGATCACGATCTACGGCCTTCACCGCACCCCAGGCCGCATAGAAATTGATCCAGAACACGGAGATCGCGATCACGAACGTCGCCCCCGCATTGTTCAGACCAAACCACAGAATGGCAAACGGAACCCAGGCCAGACCGGGGATCGGACGCAGCATCCGCACGATCCCGCCGCTCGCCGCATCGATCACCGGCACGGACCCGCAGACCAGACCGGCCGACGTCCCCAGAACGGACCCGGCCAGAAGACCGGTCGCATAATGGGAAAGACTGTCCAGAATGGACTGCTGCCAGAATCCTCCCGAAATCTCCGCCATCCAGGCAGGCCACAGCTCGGACGGCGCAGGCAGGATACCAGGCGGAACCAGCCTGGATTTCACGGCAGCCTGCCACAGGGCAAACAGCACGATCAGACCGGAGAGGCTGAGACCCAGCCTCACCCGGCCGCTGAGACGGCGTTCAGTCATCTTCTTCCCGGAATCAGTCGTCTTACGGCGCAGCCTGACGCCAGGTCACCAGATCGAACAGATCCTCAACCGGTGCGGCAGATCGCAGAAGCCCTCTGGAGACCTCAAAATCCTGCAGAGCCTTCGTCCCCGCAACAATCCGCGCCGGATCAGACACGAAACCATCCGCAGATGCTCGCAGCGCCCGGGCAATCACATCCGGACCCAGCAGACCCGCCCCGAGCTCTTTCGAAACATAGGGCGCCGCCTCATCCGGATGCGCCGAAACGAAAGCGGTCGCCTTCACGAACAGACCCGTCAGCTTCGCAGCCCAGGCCGCATGTTCGGGAGAAGACGGACGAAGGATCGCCAGAACGGAGCCAGGCTGGTCCGGCAGCATATCATGCCCGGTCGCCAGTGTCCGCGTCTCAGGAAGACGGCTGCGGATCACCGTCAGGGCAGGCTCCCGCAGAACGGCCGCGTCCACAGCCCCGGCCAGAAACGCCTGCTGGGCCGCATCGATCCCCAGACCGACAATCTCGACAGAGGAGATGTCCTGCTTTTCTTTCTGCGTCAGCCAGAACCGCAGAAGCGTATCAGGAACCGAACCCTCGGGCTGCGCCGCAATACGCAGCCTGCGCCCCTGAGCCTTCGTAAAGGCAGCAATCCGCCCGGCAAGCGGCTCCGCAGACGGCCCGTCCTGCGGAATACCCGCGGCAAACGCCCCGCGGGCGACAACAGACAGCTCCTCGATCGCGCCGGTCGCCATAACCTTCACATCCGTCCCGTGACTGCGGACCTGAAGCAGCGGCAGAATCCCCGCGACATAGGCATCAATCCGCCCGGATACGAGCGCCTGGATCGCCTGCGGACCGGAGGAAAACCGGACCAGCTCCAGGTCGATCCCCGCATCTTTTGCCCAGCCCTTGCCATCCAGAACAAATAGCGCCGAAGACCCCAGAACAGGAATATACCCGACGCGGACAGACGCAGCCATCGCCGCCTGGTCCGCGCCGAAAAACAGGGCTGCAGCCGCAGTCACGGTTGCGGCAAGTCTCTTCACTCTGTGCGTCAGCCTCATCGGGGAGCCTCCGGAGAAAAACGGGAGAAATACAGGCTCCTTAGATCGCAGTATTATCTATTATGTCAATTAAAATAGTAAAATAAAAATTCAACCACGATCTCAGCGTAAATCAGACGTGAAAAGACAGGCCGTTTGCCGCGGGGCAAGGAAGGGGAGAGAACTTCAGCTCTCCTCCCGCACGATCTCATAAGCCCAGTCCAGCCAGGGCAGAAGCGCCTCGATATCTGATGTCTCAACCGTCGCACCGGCCCAGATCCTCAGACCCGGAGGCGCATCGCGATATCCGGCAATATCAAACGCCACCCCCTCGGAGGCCAGCAGAGCCGCGATTTTCCCGGCCGTCCTGCGCTGGACATCCTCGGGCAGCGCCGTAAACCACGGAGCCACGATCCGCAGACAGACCGAGGTCGGAGACCGCTCCTGCGGATTGACCGCAAGAAACCGTGCCCAGTCCGATGTCGCCTCCCAGGCGGATATCGCGGCAAGACTGGCCTGACAGCGGCGCTTGAGCTCCTCCAGCCCGCCGGCCTCCTCGGCCCAGACAAGGCTGTCAATCGCGTCCTCGACACACAGCATGGACGGCGTGTTGATCGTGTCTCCGCGGAAAATCCCCTCAATCAGCTTACCGCCGGACGTCAGCCGGAAAATCTTCGGCAGCGGACGCGGTGCAGGCGTCCCCTCAAGACGGGCAACAGCCCGCGGAGACAGCGCCAGCATCCCGTGCGCCGCCTCGCCGCCCAGCGCCTTCTGCCAGGACCAGGTCACCACATCCAGACGGTCCCACGGAAGATCCATCGCAAAGGCCGCAGATGTCGCATCACAGATCACCAGCCCGTCATGCTCCGCCGGAATGGCCTCCGCACCGGGAAAACACACCCCCGATGTCGTGCCGTTCCAGGCCAGAACCACATCGCGGGACCAGTCCACCTGAGACAGATCCGGCAGATGCCCGTATTCAGCCGTCAGAACCCGCGCATCAAGCGCAAGCTGCTTCGTGATGTCCGCCGCCCAGGTGGCGGAAAAACTCTCGAACGCCAGAACGTCAACCGGCCGCGAACCGAGCAGAGACCACAGCGCCATCTCGACAGCGCCGGTGTCAGAGGCCGGAACGATGCCCAGACGCCAGTCCTTCGGCATCTGCAGGATCGATGCGGACCGCTCGATCACCTCTCCCAGACGGGCACGCCCCTCCGGCGCACGGTGCGAACGACCCAGCAGCGCACCGGACAGGGCCTCAAGGCTCCAGCCCGGACGCTTGGCGCAGGGACCGGAGGAAAAACGGGGATTGGCCGGGCGGACAGACGGGCGAACCCCCTGCCGGGCCCGGGATGCGGAAGTCAGTGACATCGGCCTGCCGGATTTATGTTCAGACTGGTGCGAGCGGGGGGACTCGAACCCCCATGCCTTGCGGCGGTCGATTTTGAGCCGACTACGTCTGCCATTCCGTCACGCTCGCAACCCCGGCAGTCCTATCAGGAAAGACAGGACGCGAAAAGTTCCCGCCTGTCGTTCTCAGTTCGTCGTCTCCGCCTGTCGCCTTCCGGTATAGCCGTCCCGCAGAACGGACCATCAGACCCCGAGCATGAGGCGGATATTCTGGATCGCCGCTCCGGACGCTCCCTTGCCAAGATTATCCAGCCGCGCCGTCAGCACCGCCTGGCCATGCGCGTCATTCGCATGAACACGCAGCTCGAGATCATCCCGTCCGGCCAGGGGCTCCCCGATCAGCTTCGCTTCAGGGGGAAGAACGCGCACCATGGAGCAGCCCTCATAGGCCCGCTCCAGCAGCGTCTGAAGATCACCACCCTTCACGCCGCCCTTCAGTTCCGCCAGATGCAGCGGGATCGAAACGATCATCCCCTGGGGGAAATGCCCCACCGACGGCACGAAAACCGGACGCCGCGTCAGCCCCGCATGCTTCATGATCTCAGGAACATGCTTGTGCTCCAGCCCCAGACCATACAGCTCAAAAGCCGGACCGCCTTCCTGCTCATGCGCCGCGATCATGGATTTCCCGCCGCCGGAATATCCGCTCACGGCATTGATGCAGACCGGAAAACCCGCCTCCATCACACCGGCGGCAATCAGCGGCCGCAGCAGGGCCAGAGCGCCGGTGGGATAACAGCCGGGATTGGAAACGAGATCCGCCCGGGCGATGTGCTCCGCCTGGCCGGGCCTCAGCTCCGGAAACCCGTACGCCCAGGCATCATCCGTCCGGAACGCCGTGCTCGCATCCAGCAGACGTGGCCGCGCATCCCCGGACAGCGTCTCCCGCAGCGCGACCGTCTCACGCGCCGCCTCGTCCGGCAGACACAGAACCACGAGGTCCGCCGCCGCCATTGCCTCTGCACGGGCTGCCGGATCCTTGCGCCGGGCCGGATCAACGGAATGCAGCCGCACCGGCAGGTCGCGAAGACGCTCGCGAATGCCCAGCCCCGTCGTCCCGGCCTCTCCGTCAATGAAAATGACCGGCTGCTCTGTCATCACCCTGTCCGTCCGTCAGAAATCACTGTGCCGGATACGCATATCCCGGAGCCGGACCAGGTGCCACCGGAAAATACTCCTGTGACAGACCATCCCTCCCGGGGCTTTCATCTCCGCCGGTAAAACCCTATCTCCACGGGAAGAAAACCCGCGGAAAGCAAACAGGGAGACCTGTCATGCACAAGACTGTCCTCGGCCTTTACGGTAATGATCAGGGCCACTGGGTCGGAGACGGCTTCCCCGTCCGCTCCCTGTTTTCCTACAGCGATTTCGGAAAGCAGCTCAGCCCGTTCCTGCTCCTGGACTATGCAGGCCCGCACGAATTCACCCCCACACAGACGCGGCGCGGCGTGGGCGAACACCCCCATAAAGGGTTCGAAACCGTGACGATCGTCTATGACGGAGAGGTCGAGCACAGGGATTCCTCCGGCGGGGGCGGCGTGATCGGCCCGGGAGACGTCCAGTGGATGACGGCCGGAAACGGCATCCTGCACCAGGAATTCCATTTCGCCGCCTATGCCGGAAAGGGCGACCCGTTCCGCATGGTGCAGCTCTGGGTGAACCTCCTGGCAAAGGACAAGGGCACCCCGGCCTCCTATCAGACGATCACGGCAGCCGACATCCCTGAGGTCGCCCTGCCGGATCAGGCAGGCCGTCTGCGGGTCATCGCCGGAGAGTATGAAAGCACGAAAGGCCCGGCCCGGATATTCTCCCCGCTCAACGTCTGGGACGGCGTGCTGCATGAGGGCGCACAGGTCACCATGCCGCTGCCCGAAGGCCACAACGCCGCAGTCATCTGCCTCGAAGGGGAGCTGGCGGTCGGGGATAAGGAAAAGGCCGGCAGCGCGAAATTCGTTCTGCTTGGCACCGAAGGCCATAGCGTGCCCCTCAGAGCCGGAACCGAAACCAGCTTCCTCGTGCTCACAGGACAGCCGCTCAACGAGCCGATTGCAGGATACGGCCCGTTCGTTATGAACACCCAGGACGAGATCCGGGCCGCCATCGACGAATTCCGCGCCGGAAAATTCGGGGGCATTCCGGCAGCGTAAAAAAACCCGACCTCCGTATGCGTCTCATCCCATGATGCATACGGATGAAAGGGCAGGGCAGCACATCATGACATCAGAAATGGGCCTGCATGTCGTCGTCCTCACGGGCAGCCTCCGCCAGGCCTCCCTCAACCGCATCATGGCGCGCGCGGCCTGACCTCGCTCCGCAGAGCGTCCGGAATCCCCGCCAGGCTCCCCGGACACCTTCGTCTTCAGTAAACCCGAAGTAATGGCCGGTCAGTCCGCCGGAAAATTCGATACGGGAAAACAGGAACCGGCAGATCAGAGAGCGCGTGATTTCCTCACGCCCCGGATCACCGCACGGGCAGATCCGGCTCGGAAGATCAGCCCTCTTCCGGCAGATCCCGGCCGCCGTTTTCCATCTCCACACGCGCCGCCGTCGCCAGCTCATCAACCCGCTCATTCTCCGGCACGCCCGAATGGCCCTTCACCCAGTGCCAGGACACGTCATGCTTCTTCGCAGCCGCCAGAAGACGCTGCCACAGATCCATGTTCTTCACCGGATCGCCGGAGGAGTTGCGCCAGTTCTTCCGGACCCAGCCCGTATGCCAGCGCGTGATGCCATTGCGGACATATTCACTGTCGGTATGCAGCTCGACACGGCACGGACGGTTCAGCGCCTCAAGCGCCTCCGCCGCCGCCGTCAGCTCCATGCGGTTATTGGTGGTCTCGGCCGCTCCGCCGGACATTTCACGCTCCCGGCCCTTATAGCGCAGCAGCACGCCCCAGCCGCCCGGCCCGGGATTCGGACGACAGCCGCCATCCGTCCAGATTTCGACGGGAACCTCCTCGGCCTCTTCCGGATCAGACCCCATAATCACCCGCACCGGATACGGAGAGGTGGAAACGCAGCCGCCGCAGATAGGCCAGCGGATCCTTCCGCGTCACCATCGCTCCTGCAGGCGTATTGATCCAGTCATAAAGCCGCGTCAGGCAGAACCGCATCGCCGCCCCGGCCGCAAGAACCGGCAGCGCATCGCGTTCCGCCCCGGACAGAGGCCGCACGCTGTCATACCCTTCCAGCATCCGGCGCGCGCATGTCACGCTGAATTGCCCTCTGTCATCCAGGCACCAAGCATTCAGGCAGATCGCGATGTCATAGGCCAGGATATCGGTACAGGCGAAATAGAAATCGATCAGCCCGGACAGCGTCCCGTTGAGGAAGAACACATTATCCGGAAAGAGATCGGCGTGAATCTGCCCGCGCGGCAGATCGGGATTATCGCCCGCTCCCGGCCAGGCAGGCAGAATACGCGCCAGAGCCGCATCCAGCTCCGCCGCAAGCCCCGGCTGCACCTCATCGGCTCGTGCCCGGCTGGCCTCCAGAAGAGGCGCCCAGGCCTGCGGTCCGAGCGCATTGGGGCGCGGCGTGGTGTAGCTCTCCCCGGCCAGATGCAGCCGCGCCAGAGCCGCACCGAGCGGAAAACCATGCGCCGTCTGAACCTGCCGCGGCCATACCCCCTCAAGAAAGGTCGTGATCGCCGCCGGCCGGCCAGCCAGCTCCCGCAGCGTCTCCCCGTCACGTCCGGCCACGGGCTGGGGGCAGACCACCCCCTGCCGCGCCAGATGACGCATCAGACCGAGAAACCAGGGCAGGTCGCCCGGATCAACCCGCTTCTCATGCAGGGTGAGAATGAAATCCCCGCCGGTGGTACGCAGGACATAGTTCGAGTTCTCAACACCCTCCGCAATACCGCGAAAGGCCGTAAGCGTGCCGATATCGTATTCCGCGAGAAACGCGACAAGCGCCGCGTCACTGACCTCGGTATAGACAGCCACCCGGAATCAGCCGAGCGGCGCAGGCAGACGGAAAGTGACGTTCTCTTCCTTGACCGTCCGCTCCTCGATCTTCAGCGCATAACGGTTCGACAGCTCCGTCACCATCTCCTGCACCAGGGCCTCGGGAGCAGACGCCCCGGCCGTGATGCCCAGCGTCTCCACACCGTCCAGAACGGACCAGTCCAGAGCCGACAGCTTCGGCACCAGCAGCGCACGCTTCGTGCCCGAACGCTCCGCAACCTCGCGCAGACGCTGGGAGTTGGAGGAATTCGGAGATCCGATCACGATCACCAGATCACATTCCGGAGCAATCGCCTTGACCGCTTCCTGCCGGTTGGTCGTGGCATAGCAGATGTCCTCGCGCTTTGGTCCCTCGATCAGAGGAAAGCGCGTGCGCAGGATGTCCACGATCTCCGCGGTATCATCGACCGAAAGCGTCGTCTGCGTGATGAACGCCAGACGCGCGGGATCGGCAGGCTGAACGCTCCGTGCCTCGTCCGCATCATTGATCAGCGTAACAGCGCCCGGCGGAAGCTGCCCCATCGTGCCGATCACCTCCGGATGCCCGGCATGGCCGATCATCAGGATATGGCGGCTGTCCGGGCCTCCGTCCGCATAATGCCGCTCGGCCTCGCGATGCACCTTGGACACCAGAGGGCAGGTCGCATCCAGATAGAGCAGGTTGCGGCGCTCGGCCTCGGCCGGAACCGTCTTGGGCACGCCATGGGCGGAAAACACCACATGACCATCCGCAGGCACCTCATCGAGTTCCTCGACAAAGATGGCCCCCTTCGCCTCCAGCTCCTCAACCACGGTGCGGTTATGGACGATCTCATGCCGCACATAGACCGGCGCGCCATAACGGCGGATCGCCTCCTCCACCACACGGATCGCACGGTCCACACCCGCGCAGAAACCGCGCGGCCCGGCAAGAACGACCCGCAGCGCACGATGCGATGCACCGGAAGGGGCGTCAGGTCTGGTGGAAAGAATCTGCTCGGACATCATGGGCTCCGGTAAAACGGAAGAGGACCGGGCGGAGACAGGCCGGCCCTGCTGTCAGGGATATCAGCCACAGGCCTACGCAAACCCGCAGCTCCGCGCAAGCCCGTTCTTGCCCGGAACTGCTCTGCGGACCAGGGAAGGAGATCGTGGCATGATGTGCCGGGCCGCGTTTTTCCAGTCCGGGATGCCTCCCGGCAGTTCCGGTATTCTTCAGCCGGACGTGTCCTTACGCTGCTCCATCACATGATTCAGATGTCTCCTGTAGCGTTTGTAGCTGCCCTGAGGCACGCAGCCCAACTCCTCCAGGTCCTCAAGCGCCACGCTGCGGTTGAGCCACTCATTCACCTCCCTGAAATCCAGCCGTTCCGGAATCGGCAGCGTCTCGAACAGCACCGGCCCGCCCGAGGCCGCGCTGACCCCGAACACAACGGACTCGTCTGTCTTCTTCCCCAGGGGAACTAGCCGGGCCTCCCCGCAGCTCACCTCCTCACCCTTGCGGGCATGAGTCGTGATCTTACCGAACACCACGTCCTCAGGATGAGCGCTCAGCTTGCGGATGCTTTCCCGCACGGCCGCCGTTGCCGGATCATCCTCCCCGGCCGCAAGCGCCGGAAGCGGCAGCAGCAGAGCCAGGAGAAACGCAGAAAGACCAGCACGAAACATCATGGACAGAACCCCGAAACCCGCAGAGCCATGGAAAACCCGTAATCCGGCGCAGACTACCGGATACGTCGCGCCGACGGAACCGCCACAGACCGATATCCGCCCTGCGTTACGTCTGTTTCCGGCCTGTTCCCCGCCGGACTCCGCGGCTCGCTGCCCGTAAATTCGCTTTTTCCGGCTTTGCGCCGCGTGTAGATATCGTGATATACAGGAACGAAACCGTCCTGTTGCCGGTACGATAAACTTCTGCCCGGCAGATGTGTTGGCAGGAAAGAATTCACGGCTCCTGCCATGCAGGCAGGCCCCGGCCGCATCCGGAATACGACTGAAGTGAGAGAATTTTGATGTCCAGGCAGAAAGCTTCCGGCATATGGGTCAAGCTGACCTCCGCAATCTTCGCCCTGTGCGGCCTGTATCTTGCAGCCGGAGGCGCGTGGCTCCTGATCTGCCATGATACGCCGTTCTATTTCCTTAGCGGTATGGCCTTGCTGGCCATCGCCTTCCTCGTAGTCCGCGCCTCAGCCTTGGCCTATCTGATCTGCACCATCCTGCTGCTGACATCCCTCGCCTGGGCCCTGTTTGAGACCGGCCTCGATTTCTGGTCGTTCCTGCCAAGAACCGACATGTTTATGCTGCTCAGCCTTTGGCTGGTGCTGCCCTTCGTCGCGCGCCCGCTCGGGGCCGGACGCGGGATGCAGACCGCGCTGGGTGGAAGTATCGGTATCGCCGTGGTCCTGCTGGCCGTCACCTTCATGCAGGACCCGGAGGACATCGCCGGAAATCTTCCGACCGATAAAATCGCCGCCGCACAGCTCCCCGATGATCAGCCGCCCGGAGACTGGCGCGCCTACGGGCGCACTCAGGCCGGAGACCGCTTCTCCCCGCTGACGCAGATCACATCAGACAATGTCAGCCACCTGAAAGTCGCCTGGAAAATACATACCGGAGATGTCCGCCGTGCGGAAGATCCGGGAGAGACCACCAATGAGGCCACACCGCTCGCCGTCAACGGAACGCTCTATCTGTGCTCCACCCATCACAGGATCTATTCCGTCAACGGCGCGACCGGACACGTCAACTGGGTGTTCGATCCGAAAATCCATGTCAGCCCGGATTACCAGCACCTGACCTGTCGCGGCCTGTCCTATCACGAGTCCGACGACACCGCCCTGACATCCGACGGACAGCCCGCCCCCGCCGGGGAGTGCCATCACCGCCTGTTCCTGCCGACCGGCGACGGACGCATGTTCGCCGTCAATGCCGATGACGGAAAGGTGTGCCCTTCCTTCGGCACGAACGGAGAGCTCAGCCTGCGCGAGGGCGGCATGCCCTACACGCAGACAGGCCTGTATCAGCCGACTTCCCCGCCGGTCCTGACCGACAGACTGGTGATCATCTCCGGCGCGGTCATGGATAACGGTTCCGTTCATGAACCCTCCGGCGTGACCCGCGCTTTCGATATTTTCACCGGCAAGCTCGTATGGGCTTTCGACCCGGGCAATCCGGACCCGAGCCAGCTCCCGGAAAGCGGACATCTCTTCGTCCCGAATTCCCCGAACTCCTGGATCACCTCCTCCTATGACCAGAAGCTCGGCCTCATCTATATCCCGATGGGTGTCGCCACGCCGGATGAGTGGGGCGGGAACCGCACGCCGGATATGGAGCGCTTCGCGACGGGCGTGCTTGCGCTGCACGCCGATACCGGTCGTCTGGCCTGGTTCTGGCAGTCCGTGCACCACGACCTGTGGGATATGGACCAGCCCGCCCAGATGAGCCTTGCGGATATCACGAGGCAGGATGGCAGCGTCGTTCCGGTGATCTACGCCCCTGCGAAAACAGGTAATATCTTCGTCCTGGACCGCCGGGACGGCCAGCCGGTCGTGCCCGCGCCGGAGCGTCCCGTACCGCAGGGGGCCGCGAAGGGAGATCACCTGTCACCCACGCAGCCCTTCTCCGAGCTGACCTTCCGGCCGGAACTGCCGCTGACGGGCGCGGATATGTGGGGCGGGACGATCTTCGATCAGCTCATCTGCCGCATCTATTTCCATCAGCTTGATTACCAGGGCACCTTCACGCCTCCCTCGGAAAGAGGCACGCTCGTCTTCCCCGGTAATCTCGGCATGTTCGAATGGGGCGGCCTTGCCGTCGACAGGCAGAGACAGATCGCAATCGCCAGCCCGATCGCGCTGCCCTTCGTCTCCCGTCTGGTCCCGCGCGGCCCTGGCAACCCGACATGGCCCGATAAAGGAAAAGGTGGCGGAACGGGCGGTGAATCCGGCCTGCAGCCGAATTACGGAATCCCCTATGCGGTGGAGATCACCGCCTTCCTCAACCCGGTCACGAGCAAGGTCGGCCTGCCGATCCCCTGCAAACGTCCGCCTTGGGGCTATATGGCCGGGATCGATCTGCGGACCAGCCGTATCGTCTGGCAGCACCGCAACGGCACGCTGGAGCACAGCCTGAACGCCTCACCGTTCCGCGCCCTGCCGCTTCCGGCGCTGACGGTCGGCGTGCCCGAACTGGGCGGACCGCTGGTCACGGCCGGAAACGTCGCCTTCCTCACCGGCTCGATGGATCAGAAAATCCGCGCCTATGATGTCACAAGCGGAAAGGTGCTCTGGACACAGGCCCTGCCCGCAGGCGGACAGTCCACTCCGATGACCTACACGGCAGACGGCCGGCAGTACATCGTCAGCTATGCGGGCGGACACGGCTCCTTCGGCACGACCGAAGGAGACTACCTGATCGCGTGGACTCTGGATAAATGAGAGCAGACGGAACGATCGCGGAGGACAGGGCGTGAGTGAGCGCCCTGTCCGGCTGGATGAAAGCTGGATCACGCCCCTGCAGAAGGAGTTTGATTCCGCCTACATGCAGGAACTCCGGGCCTTCCTCGCGGAGGAGAAAAAACAGGGGAAGCAGATATTTCCCATAGGAGCGCACTGGTTCCGTGCGCTCAATCTCACACCGCTGGGAAAAGTGAAGGTCGTGATCCTCGGTCAGGATCCGTATCACGGGGAAGGTCAGGCGCATGGCCTGTGCTTCAGCGTTCCGGCAGGGATCAGAATCCCACCGTCTCTGGTGAATATCTACAAGGAGATGCAGAGCGATCTCGGCATCCCGCCGGCTTCCCACGGAAATCTGACACACTGGGCGCAGCAGGGGGTTCTTCTGCTCAACAGTGTCCTGACCGTCGAACGCGGACAGGCAGCCTCTCATCAGAAAAAAGGATGGGAACGTTTCACGGATGCGGTCATCAGATGCGTGAACGAGCAGGACACCCCCGTCGTGTTCATTCTCTGGGGTGCATATGCACAGCGCAAGGCCGCCTTCGTCGATGCCTCACGTCACCTCGTGCTGAAAAATGTGCATCCGTCGCCCCTGTCAGCTCATAACGGCTTTTTCGGCGGGCAGTATTTCTCGAAGGCGAATGAATTTCTCGAAAAAAATGGTATGGAGCCGGTGGGCTGGGCTATTTCTGAAATTTGCGAAGAATAAAAATTCTCAATTTATAAAAAATATTTCAGGATTTTTTTATAAATTATTCACTTATTTTAACAAAATAATCATACTTATTTCCCAGAATAAGTTATGTTCCGATTGTTGCTCCTGATACTGGCAGTCTGCTTCCCTGTCTCGGCTTTTGCCGGAGCTGCGGGGTGCGTCCGCGCTACTGGCGTGACAACCGTTCCCACCGTTTACTTAACTCTGCCATCACAGATTTCCGTAAACTACACCCTGGCGATAGGCAGCGAACTGGCAAGCTCTGCGGATGTCGCAGGCATGCCGGACCACGGTCTCTCCGTAACCTGTCCGGTACAGGTCCCGATTCCGTACGGTTTCCAGGTGGATGCATCAAGAGGCACGGTGAGCGGAGACGTTACGGTCTTTCCCACAGGAACTTCAGGCACGGCATTCGAGATCATACAGACCACCGGTGCGCTTGCTGGTCCGTGGCCGAATAATCCCTATGCAAGCTATACATATCCGTACAATGCCTCGGGGCTGATCACGCTTGTCTCAGGCTCAGTGCAGCATATAACCCTTCTGAAAACCGGAAGAATTGCAGATAATGCAGTCATAAAATCAGGACCGCTGGGTGACGTCATGATGGATGATGTCATCTACGAGCATGTATATCTCAATAATGACGTAACAATCGTCGATCCCGCCTGCACCGTCAGTACCACATCCATCACGGTCAATCTCCCGTCGGTCGATGCCTCTCTTATGCTCGCAACAGGATCAATAACAGGAAGCACGGGCTTCCAAATCAATCTCTCATGCAGCGCAGGTGCGCCGATCATGATCAGATTTGACAGCAACGGGGTGGATTCAGGCATTGCCGGCGTGCTTCTTCCGGTCTCCGGATCAGCCACCGGAGTGGGCATTCAGATGACAGATGATGGAGGAAATCCGGTCACCCTGGGAGATTATGCCCCGGCAGGAACCACAACCGACGGCACCGTCTCCCTGAACTATTCCGCCAGATATTACCGGACCGGAAAAATAACGCCAGGCGGCCTGAGTTCCTCGGCCACCTTCACGATAACCTACGAGTGAAGACAATATCCTGACTGCCATGCACTGCGGCGGGCAACGATTTGCGATAATGCACGGATGTCTGCGGAAGCAGGACTGGCGGAGGGGAAGAGATTCGAACTCTCGATACGGTTTAACCCGTATAACGGTTTAGCAAACCGCCGCCTTCAGCCACTCGGCCACCCCTCCGCCTGAAGAGCGTGCGTTATAACACGGCGTCTGCAGATGTGGCGTTTAGTGCGTTCTGTGGCACAAGTCAAATGCTCATGGCCTCTTTCGCGCACAGGGTTTCAGAATCATGCCTCCTTCTCCCCGATACAAGCCCTCGGCGGCGCATCTTGCACTGGGAAACAGTTTTTATGATGAGGTAAGAGCCGCGGTTTTCCCTGAACATATCCTGCGTTTCCGTAACCAGGCCGCAGCCCGGCAGACAGGACTTGAAACCCTGGATGAAGCGGAATGGATCAGTCATTTCGGGCATTTCCAGCCTCTGCCCGGCACGCTGGAATACCCGTTGGCCCTGCGCTACCACGGACACCAGTTCCGTCATTACAACCCCGATCTGGGGGACGGGCGCGGCTTCCTTTTCGCACAGCTGTACGACCTGCAGGACGGACGTCTCCTGGATCTCGGAACCAAGGGCAGCGGACAGACACCCTGGTCACGCGCCGGGGACGGAAGGCTGACCCTGCGCGGCGGCGTAAGGGAGGTGCTGGCAGCCGGAATGCTGGAGGCGCTGGGCGTGAATACATCGCGTGCCTTCAGCCTGATCGAGACAGGAGAGGCTCTCCAGCGCCATGATGAACCGTCCCCGGCACGCTCCTCCGTGCTGGTCAGACTCAGCCACTCACACATACGGATCGGAACATTCCAGCGTCTTGCCGCCCTTCAGGACAGACCGGCCTTGGAAAAACTGGTGGCCTATGTGCTCGAAACCTACTTTCCGCAGGCCGCAGGAACCGGAGACGAGGCTCCGGCCATCACGCTGCTGAGGGAGACAACGCGGCGTGTGGCACAGACGGGCGCGCAGTGGATGGCGGCAGGCTTCGTCCATGGCGTGCTGAACACGGATAATATCAACATCACCGGAGAGAGTTTTGACTACGGCCCCTGGCGTTTCCTCCCCTCCTGGGATGACAGCTTTACGGCGGCATATTTCGACCACTCACGTCTGTATGCCTATGGTAGACAGCCCGAAACATTGCTGTGGAACCTGGCAAGACTGGCTGAAAGCCTTATCGAGCTTGCCTCATATGATGATCTGGTCGCAACTCTCGAACAGTTCCCGGCTCTGTATCATGACGCACTTGACCGGGCCTGGCTGCGGCGTCTGGGGCTGGCCTCACGGGGCGCGGAGAAGGACCGGACACTGCGTGAGGCAGTATCGGTCTTCCTGCGTGCCAGCGGTATGCCCTTTGCCTGTTTCCCCTTTGACTGGTTCGGTGGCGGCTGCCGGGCGGAGCAGGCGCTGCAGGGACCCCGGGCGTCATTCTACCTATCGCAGGATTTTGCTCCGCTGCGGGCGATTCTTGAGGAATACACGTCGGCTTCGGGGATTCAGACACGGACCGCGTTTTTCGCGCGTGAGGCACCGCCGGACATACTGACCGATACGATGGACGCCATATGGACGCCGATCGCGAAAAATGATGACTGGTCTGTTTTCTATGGGTTTCTTAACGAAATCGAGAAAATGAAAGAGGCATATTCTGCCCCGTAAGGGCCGTATTTCTGTGTTTGACCGGATTAAGACCCTTTCTGGCAGACGGTGGTCCGGAGTAGAACCCTGTCTGTCCGTACAGTTCTTTTTCAGGATTTCAGCTCTTGGCGCGCCCCGGTCCGGTTTTTTCCTCCTCCAGAATGTCAGGTGGCCTGACAGGAATCAGACGCCGCCTGACCGAGGCCGGAGGGGTCTGTCTGTGGCTCGCAGCCCTGTCTCTGGCGATCATGCTGGTCAGCTACAACCCCGCCGATCCGTCCTTCAGCGTCGCGACGGAAACCCCCGCAACCAACTGGCTGGGCTGGCCGGGGGCTGCCGTTGCCGACACGCTTCTTCCCTCGATCGGACTTGCGGCATGGCTGGTGGTCATGGCGCTGGCCTGCTGGGGGTGGCGCATCATCCGCTGGCACAGGCTGAGCGTCTTTGTGCTGCGCCTTATCGCGCTGGTCGCACTGCTGCCGGTCGCAGCGGCCCTGCTGGCAGCCCTGCCGCTGCTCGTGACGGTGTTCCAGGCGCCCCGCTGGCCGTCCGATGCCGGGATTGGCGGCGGGATCGGGCTGTCCGCCGCAACGGCTGCGGTCCAGGCCGGGGTGGCCGCCACCGGACCGGCGGGCGCCGTCGTGCTCTGGGTGCTGGGTCTGATTCTGGCACTGACGCTGGCTGGCCTCGGTCTCGGCCTTGACCGGCAGGAATGGCGGGCGATTGCCGCCGGGATCATGGCGGCCGTGAGGTTCGTGTTCCGACAGGGTGGCGCGCTCCTGCATGCCGGTGTCAGAAAAATCCGTGCCTCCTCCAACACAGGAAACGAGGCGGCTTTTGCGCGGCCCCAGGCCTCGCCGGTCGCCTCTCCTCTTGCGTGGAAAGAAACACAGTCCGGCGGCCCGACCTCATGGACCGCGCCTCCAGTGGCCCCGGTTTCTCAGTCCCCGTCCCGGTTTCAGCCTCAGACCGGACCGCAGATGGCGGCAATTCCGGCAGGCCAGGCTGTGATTTCCGTGGATGACGATCGCCCGCGTCCGGCTCCGTCCCCTGATGCTCTGGTCCGCCCGGGACCGCCTCCGGCAGAGGAGCAGCCCGTGATTGCGCTGCCTGGCCCGGCAATGGCGCAGGCCGCCGCTCCCTCCGCTGCGAGCAGACCGCCGGAGCCCGAGCTGTCCCGCCCCGTTCCGGAGCCCGTCGTGGTGCAGCAGTTTTCCTCTGCTCCGGAGGAGCCCGCTGATCCGGCACCGGCTGCATCCAGAGGATTTTTCTCACGCATGTTCAGCGGCACGCAGGATAAGGCCGCACAGCAGGAGGCCCGGAAAGAGAAGCAGCCGCCCCGTCGTGACGGCGGCTGGCAGCTCCCGCCGCTCTCCCTGCTCAGGACGCTCGGGCCGGAGCACGCGCAGAACGGTCCTTCGCAGGAAATGCTGCAGGCCAATGCCAGACTGCTGGAGACGGTGCTGTCGGATTTCGGTGTGCAGGGGCGGATCGTCGGTATTCATCCCGGCCCTGTGGTCACGCTCTACGAACTTGAACCGGCCCCGGGCATCCGCGCGGCCCGCGTGATTGGTCTGGCCGACGATGTCGCACGCTCGCTCTCGGTTCTGAGCGTGCGCATCGCCACGGTACCCGGGCGTAACGTGATGGGTATCGAGGTGCCCAACGCGGTGCGAGAGACGGTTTATCTGTCGGAACTGTTCCGCTGTCCCGAATGGACGAAAACAAACGGCGTGCTGGAGCTTGCGCTGGGCAAAGATATCGCCGGTGCGCCGATATTCAGCGATCTCGCGAAGATGCCGCATCTGCTCGTTGCAGGCACGACCGGATCGGGTAAGTCGGTCGGCGTGAACGGGATGATCCTGTCGCTGCTGTTCCGTCACTCGCCGGATCAGTGCCGCCTGATCATGATCGACCCGAAAGTGCTTGAACTGTCGATCTATGACGGGATCCCCCATCTTCTGACGCCGGTCGTGACCGAGCCGCAGAAAGCCGTGGCCGCACTCAAATGGGTGGTCCGGGAGATGGACCGGCGTTACCGCAATATGGCGCATCTGCAGGTCCGGAATATTGCGGGATATAATGAGCGGGCCATCCAGGTCCGCGACCGGGGCGAGGAGGTCACCCGCCGGGTGCAGACGGGATATGATCCCGAAACCGGCAATCCGATTTTCGAGGAGCAGTCCTTCACGATCGAGCCGCTGCCGCATATCGTCGTCGTGATCGATGAGATGGCCGATCTGATGATGACAGCCGGAAAGGAAATCGATGCGGCCGTGCAGCGCCTGGCGCAGAAAGCCCGTGCGGCCGGCATCCATGTCATCATGGCCACACAGCGGCCTTCGGTCGATGTCATTACCGGCACGATCAAGGCCAACTTCCCGACACGCATTTCCTTCCAGGTCATCAGCAAGTTCGACAGCCGCACGATCCTGGGAGAGCAGGGCGCCGAGCAGCTTCTGGGGCAGGGTGACATGCTGTTCATGCAGGGCGGCGGGCGTATCACACGCGTGCACGGTCCATTTGTGGCCGACAGCGAAGTTGAGGCCGTCGTCGGGTTCCTGCGTGAGCAGGGTGAGCCGATCTATGATGAGGACGTCATTTCAGACCGCGAGGATGATACGGCGGCTGTTGCCGATACAGGCAGCTATGGCGGCGGAGGTGAGGATGGTGGTCTCTATGACAAGGCGGTGGCCGTCGTAATCCGGGAAGGGAAGGCATCCACCTCCTTTGTCCAGCGTCACCTCTCGATCGGCTATAATCGTGCGGCAAAACTGATCGAGCAGATGGAAAAGAACGGGATCGTGACCCCGGCCGATCATGTCGGTCGGAGGAAGGTGCTGATCGGGCGCGGGGCCGAGGACTGATGCGGCCTCCGCCGGCCCGGGCAGTTCCGCCTGCGGTGCATAAGCTGCCTTTTACGGTCCTTTACGAGACGAACCGTTTTCTTGTGATCGATAAGCCCGCCGGTCTGCCGGTCTATCCGTCCAGAGCAGGCGGGCCGTCCGTGGAGGACTGGTTTCCGCTGATGAGCCGGAGAAAGGACGGGCCGTGGCTTGTGCACCGGCTGGATCAGGATACGTCCGGCTGCCTCATGATCGCCCTGCGCAAACAGGCGCTTCTGGACCTGCAGGAGCAGCTCCGGACCGACGGAATACGCAAGATCTACCACGTGGTCGTGCGGGGACGTCCGGAGGCTGAGTCCGGAGATATCAGTTTCCCCCTGAAAAGAACGGAGCAGGGCCGGTTCTGGCGCATGAGTGTCGCACAGGACGGTCAGCCGTCCCTGACCCGCTGGCATCTGCGGGGCTATTCCCCGGAGCGAAATCTGGCGTGGCTTGAGGTCGAGCTCCTGACCGGCCGGACACATCAGATCCGTGCACACTGCGCCGCATCCGGCTGGCCCGTGCTGGGCGATACGGTCTACGGCGAACAGAAGCAGGATGTGCCGCTGCATCTTCTGGCACGCAGGCTGATTCTCCCGGAGACAGATATCAGCGCACCGGTGCCGGAACATATGAAAACGGCACTCAGCGCCTGCGGTCTGACCTCTCCCGAAACGCAGAACGGCGCCTGATCAGGATCAGGCGCCGTCCGACTGACAGAAAAGCGTCAGCAGCGAGGTTCACTGAATTTCCGGCGCGGATATTCGCGCCGGAAGACAGCTTTCCTTATTTGGAGTCAGGAAGAGCGTAGACGACCAGCTCATCGCTGACAGGCGTCATCATGAAGTGATGTCCGCCGGCCATGATGGCCACGTACTGCTTGCCCTTGTACTCATAGGTCATCGTGTTGGCCTGGCCACCGCCGGGGAGCACGTCGTTCCACAGCTCCTTACCGGATTTCAGGTCAAACGCGTGGATCAGGTTGTCGGTGGTCGCACCGAGGAAGATCAGACCGCCTGCCGTGATGGTCGAACCGCCGTTGTTCGGCGTGCCGATCGTGAGCGGAAGATGGGTCGGAAATCCCCACGGACCGTTGGCGCGGGCGCTGCCCAGCGGATGCTGCCAGATGACCTTCTGCGTGTGCATGTCGATCGCCGTGATGTAACCGTACGGCGGCTTGTTGCACATCATACCGGTATACTGGTTCCAGAACGGAGCCACGGTGATACCGTAAGGCGTGTCAGCCTGGGCGCCATTGCCCTCCGCACCGCCGGCTGCCGGGGTGAAGTGCGGGCTGTCGATCGGCATCAGACCGATCTGATCCGCCTTCTTACGCGTGACCAGCTGATCATACATCGGCGTCACGTTCCAGTTGGCCACCAGAATGCCGGTCTGAGGATCGTAGGCTACGCTGCCCCAGTCGCTGCCGCCGTTATAACCCGGGAATTCAATCGTGGGCTGACCGATACGCGGCGGCGTGAACTCACCGTCATAATGCGCGCGGCGGAACTTGACGCGGCAGTAGAGCTGGTCGATCGGCGACATGCCCCACATATCCGTCTCTTTCAGATCCGCGACACCCAGACGCGGCATACCCACGGACCAGGGCTGCGTCGGAGAACGGACCTCACCCGGAACGTCGGATTCCTGCGGGGCAGGGCGTTCCTCAACCGGCAGGATCGGCTTGCCGGTGCGACGGTCGAGAACGAAGGTCTGACCACGCTTGGTCGGCATGAACAGGGCCGGGATCGGTCCGTCCTTGCCGGGGAACTCGAACAGGGTGGCCTGGGAACCGATATCGTAATCCCAGACGTCCTTATGCACGGTCTGGAAAACCCAGCGCGGGGAGCCCGTCTTCACGTCGATAGCCACAACGGAGGAGGAAATCTTGTTCTCTTCCGGAGAGCGCATGGAGCTGTAGTAGTCCGCAGCGGAGTTGCCGGTCGGAACATAGACAAGCCCGAGCTCATTATCGCCGGTAAGGGCCGCCCACGAGTTCGGCGTGCCGCGGCTGTAGTGATCACCCTCTGCCGGCTCACCGTGATCATCAGGACGATTCACGTCCCAGGCCCACAGGAAGCGGCCGGTTTCGGCATCGTATCCGCGGATGACACCCGACGGCGCCCAGCGGCGCTGGCCGTCCAGAACCTCGTGGCTGACCACGACCGCACCGTTCACGATCGGCGGCGGAACCGTCATGGCGACGAAGCCGGGGACGGAGGAGCCCATGCCCTTCATCAGATTGACCTGGCCATGCGTGCCGAAGCCCTCGCAGAGCTTGCCGTCAGCCGCATCCACCTCGATCAGCCTCATGTCCAGCGTGCCGACCACGATACGGTTGTGGCAGGGTTGCCCCTCCGGCACGGTCGAGGCCGTGTAATACGTCACGCCCTTACAGGCCGCCGTATAGGGGATGCTGTCATATTTGACGCCCGAGTTGTGCCGCCAGATTTCCTTTCCGGTAGCCGGGTCGAGCTTCATGATGTCGTTCAGCGCCGAGCACATATAAAGCCCGTCACCCACCTTGATCGGTGTGGTTTCAGCAGCCCATTTGTTGATCTGGCCCGGACCCGGCTTGCTGCCGGTATGATAGACGAAAGCCCGCTTCAGCTGGCTGACGTTCTCCGGAGTGATCTGATTGAGTGGGGAATAGCGCGTGGCCTGCGTGTCATGCCCGTATACCGGCCAGTCCTCACGTGCAGGATGTGCACTGATCTGCTCAACCGCAGGCGTTGCCTCCGAAGGAGGAGAGGGAGGGCCGGAGGGGATGTCCGCGGCGTTAACACCCGGAGCCTGCGGGGCATAGGGAGACGGCGCATCAAACTTGCCAAGAGGCTTCTTGGGCGGATAGCTGGCCGGTCCGGGAGCCGTCCAGGGCGGCGTGTCATCGGCCCGTGCGGAGAGCGGAAGGGCGGCACCGGCAGCGCAGCACAGGACGGAGGCTGTAAGAAGAGAGTGGCGAAGCATTATGCGTGTCCTCCGCGGGAAGATACGGCAGCCGCAGACGTGCCGCGCAGGGCAGGTATCGTCAGCGCGACAAGGATCGCGATGATGGTCGGTCCGAGGAGCCGGGGCAGAAGACCCCATCCGTCAAGACCGGCTTCCCACAGGGACCAGGGAATGGTGACGAGCCATGCGACAAGATAGAGGAAAGCGCCGTTCACGGAGCCGAAGAGCATGAGCCCGCCCGCTGCGATGATGGCCGCGCCGAAGAGAACGTAGTAGAATGAGCCGCCGAGAGCCGCGAGCTGCACTCCCATGATGACAAGCGGCAGCCCCAGAAGGATGATCAGGACTGCCAGACAAAGCACGGGAAGCCCCGGCTTTTTGCCTGTTTGTTGAACAGAATTCATAATGCACTCCGTATTTCACGAAAAAAACGAGATAAAGAACCTCCGGTTTTCGGTATAAATCGATATACGATGATGTTTTTAGTCTCATCATCAATTATTTTTGTACCATAATCTTCGGACTTTCCGGTCTTTTGTCTCCCCGCCACATACCTCGCTGCGCGCGCGGTACCCGGCCTTTGCGCGGCTGCAACGGTCGGCCGGGCGGTTTGATACATTCAATTATGAAATATAATTTATCAAGGATTTATACATCCTGCACATATCGATGTCGATATCGCGAAAATCTTTGACAAAGCGGCTGATACGGGCGGCAGACCGGGCCTGCAGCACACCGCACAATCCTTCAGGTCACACGGATGTCATTGCCTCGCCGTGAACCGTAAGGCCCGGCCGCAGTTGGATCGTAAGGCGGAACCGGTGCTAGGGTCCTGCGGACGGGATAAGAATAACAGAGAGGCTCCGCGTTCATGAAGCGTTTCTTCAACAGCCGTGAAACTGTCGTCACGGAATCCCTTGACGGCCTGCTGCGTTCGTCTGCGGGGCAGCATCTCTGCCGACTGGATGGCTATCCTGAAATCAGGGTCATCCTGCGCAGAGAGCGTAACAAGGACCACGTCGCTGTGATTTCAGGCGGCGGCACCGGGCATGAACCGGCCCATGCCGGATTTGTGGGGGAAGGCATGCTGGACGCCGCCGTGTGCGGCTCCGTGTTTGCCTCACCGGGCGTTGATGCCATTCTGGCAGCCATCCTGGCCGTCACCGGAAAGGCCGGATGTCTGCTGGTCATCAAGAGCTATACCGGTGATCGTCTGAATTTCACCCTGGCCGCCGAGCAGGCTAGGGATATGGGTCTGAAGGTTGAGACCATCGTTGTCGGGGATGACATTTCCCTGCCGGACAGCCGTTTCCCGCGGGGTCTGGCCGGAACGACGCTGATCCAGAAAATTGCCGGTCATGCAGCCTCTAAGGGAGATACGCTCGAAGAGGTGACGAGAAAGGCCCGGTCGGCTGCAGAAGGACTCGCCTCCATCGGCCTGTCCCTGAGCGACTGCAATGCCTATGATCCGGAACACTCGACCCGGCTGACGGAAGAACAGGCAGAACTCGGTCTCGGAATCCACGGAGAGCCCGGAGCGAAGCAGATCGAGGTCTCCACGGCCGATGCTCTGATGGCGCTGGCCGCCGATACGCTGGATCAGGCCCTGCCTGAGGGGAAAACGCGCTACGCTCTTCTGCTCAATATGCTGGGCAGCGTGCCGCCGATCGAGATGACACTCCTGCTGGAGGCCTTTGCCGGAACCGGCCTCGCCCGGAAAACCGATCTCATCATAGGCCCGGCTCCTGTCATGACGGCGCTGAACATGAACGGGTTCTCGCTCACGGTCATAGCCCTGACGGATGAGATCAGAGAGGCGCTGACAGCCCCGGCAGAACCGGCCGCATGGCCCGGAACCGTACCGTTCGGCAAGCCCGCCCTTCATGAGATGCCCGATCTGCCGGAAACCTTCGCGTTCAGCCCGGGAAGCAGCCCGGCGCTTGAAAAACTCTTCCGTACCGGCGCGCAGACCCTGATTGATCAGGCGGACAGCCTCAATGCGCTGGATGCGAAAATCGGTGACGGTGATGCAGGTTCCACCTTCGCGGAGGCCGCCACGGAAATTCTCCGCTCGCTCGACAGGCTGCCGCTGGATAACCCGAAACATCTCTGTACGACGCTGGCGCGTGTCCTGACACGAAATACCGGCGGATCAAGCGGAGCACTGCTGTCAATCCTGTTCACCGCAGCCGGACGCAGCGATGCGGACTGGCCGGAGGCGCTTCAGGAAGGTCTGGCGGCCATGCAGGAGCTTGGCGGTGCCAAGCCCGGAGACCGCACCATGATCGATGCGATCGATCCGGCACTCAAAGCCTTCGCAGGAGGTGGCAGCCTGAGCGAAGCCGCCTCGGCTGCCCGGTCCGGTGCGGATTCCACGAAGACGATGAAAAAATCCCATGCGGGCCGGGCGTCCTACGTGCCCGAGGATCAGCTTTCCGGAATTCCTGATCCGGGGGCTGAGGCTATCGCCCGGATGCTGGAGTCCATGGCAAAGGCCTGACCGTATCGGCAGGGGCGGAAAATCCCGCCCCTGTGCGGTCCTCAGCGGCGGGGTGTCAGCTGCGAAAGGTCGCGCACGGCCCCGCGTGAGGCGCTGGTTGTAAGAGCTGCATACGCGCGCAGGGCCGTGGAGACCGTGCGTGTGCGATCCGGCTGCCAGGCTCTGTCCCCCAGATCCTGCATCTCGCGACGGCGCTCGGAAAGTTCGGCATCGGAAACCGAGGTGCGGAGCACGCGGTTCGGAATATCAATCTCGATGATATCGCCATCCTTCAGCAGGCCGATCGCACCGCCTTCCGCCGCTTCGGGGGAAATATGGCCGATGGACAGTCCCGAACTGCCGCCGGAGAAACGGCCATCCGTGATGAGCGCGCAGCTCTCAGCCAGCCCCTTCGATTTCAGATAGCTCGTGGGATAGAGCATTTCCTGCATGCCGGGACCGCCTTTGGGCCCCTCATACCGGATCACGACCACATCGCCCGCCCTGATCCTGTCACCGAGAATGGCCGAGACCGCATCATCCTGACTCTCGAAAATACGTGCAGGTCCGGTGAATTTCAGGATGTTCTCGGCAACACCAGCCGTTTTGACGATGGCACCGTCCTCGGCAATATTGCCATACAGCACGGCAAGCCCGCCATCCTGGCTGAACGCATGCGCACCGTTGCGAACGGTACCGTTCTCACGATCCGTATCGGCTTCCTTATACCGGCTGGACTGAGAGAACGCCTCTGTCGTACGGACACCGCCCGGTGCCGCCCGGAAAAAGACCCCGGCCTCTTCGGTGCCCGTTCCCGCAATATCCCAGCGCGCAAGGGAGTCCGAGACCGAGGCGCTGTGCACCGTGCAGGCATCACGGTGCAGCAGACCAAGCCGGTCCAGCTCGCCCATGATGCCCGGAATACCGCCCGCCCGGTGTACGTCTTCCATATGCACGTCAGAACGTGACGGAGACACCTTGCACAGGTTCGGCACCCTGCGGGAAAGACGGTCTATGTCCTCCATGGAGAACCGGACCTCACCCTCATGTGCGGCAGCCAGGAGATGCAGCACCGTATTGGTCGATCCGCCCATTGCGATATCCACTGTCATGGCGTTCTCAAACGCCTCGCGTGAGGCAATGGAACGCGGCAGGACGGAGGCATCGTCCTTTTCATAATATCGGCGTGCCAGATCAACGGCGAGACGACCAGCCTTCAGGAAAAGCTCACGCCGGTCCGCATGTGTCGCGACCAGGCTGCCATTGCCCGGCAGCGACAGTCCCAGAGCCTCAGTCAGGCAGTTCATGGAATTGGCGGTAAACATGCCCGAGCAGGACCCGCATGTGGGGCAGGCAGAGCGTTCGATGCTCTCGCTTTCGCTCTCGCTCACATTCGGGTTTGCCGCAGCAACCATGGACGTCACGAGGTCCACACGGCGCTCGATCCCGTCCTGGTTCAGCCGCCCGGCTTCCATCGGACCTCCGGAGACGAAAACCGTCGGAATATTCAGGCGCATGGCCGCCATCAGCATACCCGGCGTGATTTTGTCGCAGTTGCTGATGCAGACGAGGGCATCAGCACAATGCGCGTTGACCATATATTCAACGGCATCCGCAATCAGATCGCGTGAAGGCAGGCTGTAGAGCATCCCGCCATGGCCCATGGCGATCCCGTCATCAACCGCGATGGTGTTGAATTCGCGGCCAATGCCACCAGCCTCTCCGATCGCCCCGCAGACAAGCTGACCAAG
This sequence comes from Acetobacter sp. AN02, assembly GCF_029759835.1. Classification (GTDB taxonomy): domain Bacteria; phylum Pseudomonadota; class Alphaproteobacteria; order Acetobacterales; family Acetobacteraceae; genus Acetobacter. The sequence continues at coordinate 35,218 of NZ_JAJJND010000001.1, read as the reverse complement.
ATCCTTCAGATGCACATGTCCGGGAACGAACTGTGTGAAGGAATTGGCCACCGCGATGATGGGCTTGCCGAAATCCCCGTCCTTCATCCCGGTTGCCCGCCAGAGGCTCCGTGCGCCCGCCATGTTGCGTCCGTGGGTAGTGGTTCTTGAACGATAGGCAGGCATGATCAGGGTTCTCGTCGCATATTACAGAAAAGGGGCGGTGATCATACGCTCATCATTGCCTGCGGGGAAAGGGCAGCTCCGTCCGGCTCAGAATCTCTGGGAAATGCCCGTCATGATTGTACGGCGAAGCCCGTATTGCGGCGCACCCACACCGATTCCGCTACCGTCGCGCAGCATATAGCTGCGGTCAAAAAGATTGGTGACATCCAGACGGATCTGCGTCCGTTTGAGGAAGGAAAGCGGAATCAGATGGTCGAAACTCTGTACGACAGCAAGGTTGAAGGTAGCGTATTGCGGCACTGACGCCCCGTTGGGGATTGTCGAATCCTTCCTCAGGCCGCTGCCGTAAACCATGGTGGCAGAGAGCATCAGAGGATGATCTGTTTTACGAAATGCCGTGTAACTGGCCCCGGCAGAGGCGGTCCAGCGCTGATCATGATCCAGATGCACCCATCTGTCCCTGATGTAAGACAGATCATCAGAATCGAAATTCCACTGGCCGCTGACAATGTCCTTGCCGATTGCCCGTGACCACGCGAAATTCCCGTAAAGGGCGATCGGTCCGCGATCATAGCTGGTGGACACCTCATAGCCGTTCACCTGACCGCGCCTGTAATTAAAGGCCGTCATAATCACGGGAGAACCGAACTGCCCCTCGTCGATCAGGTTTCTGGCCAGTTTGACATAGGCATCAAAGGATACGTTCCAGCCCGGTATGATCTGCTGCGCCACACCCGCATCAAAATAATGATCCCGCTCAGCGCGCACGGTCGCATTCTGAAGGTTTGCAGACTCTGCAGACGTGTTATCATATTTTGAAAGCGACTGTCCGCCGATCAGTTCAAACGGCGGAGGCGTGAAATAGCGGGAATATCCTGCGTGGAACGTGGTTTTTTTCCACGGATGCCAGACGATATTCAGGCGCGGGCTGACCTGCATCGCGTGCGTGTACTGGTCCACGCCGTCAAATCTCACGCCGTAATTCAGAGTAAGGGAACGGAGCAGCCGCCACTCATCCTGAGCATAAAGACCATATATCCAGCCGGTCCGTCCGGAACCGTCATGAACCGACGTCGTGCTGCCATCATAGTCCGGCTCGCCATCAGAATCGGTGCCTGTCCGGAGATAGACAAGACTGTCAGATTTTGAAACAGTCCTTTCAATAAAAGCCTGCATACCGAATCTGACAGTGTGGCGCGGTGCGGCTTTCCAGGTAAAATCCGTCTGGCTGCCGGTGGACATGACCGACCGGGCCGCGTGCTGCGAAATGCCGTTATAGATCAGATCGCCGGTCATATCAGGCGAATATCCCAAAGAGCTGTATCTTGAAAAAACCGATGTCTGGAACGATACGTTCTCCATCTCCTTCTGAAGGGACAGAATTCCGAAATCGGTAATTTCCTTCTGCCTCTGGTTGAGAGAGGCACTGTCCATGCTGCCATAAAGCTGCCCGGACAGAGCGCTCCCGATCCAGGACGGACTCGCAAACTGTCTTTGCTGACCGGGATTATTCGGAAGCTGATACTGCGCGTTGGAGGCGCCGGCGATGAAGCTGACGCGGGTATTGTCGTCGATTGTATAACGCAGATGGCCAAGGAAGTGGTACTGATTGCTCAGATCGTGGATGGCATTGAAAGACGGGGTCGGGTTTTCCACGCCGACGCGGTTATGAACGAAATCCGCCGTCAGAAAAACATCCCATTTCTTATAATGTGTTCCATACTGCGCGGACGGGAAGAAATAATCCCGCGCGCCTCCGTAGACAGATGCATCACCACCCGGATCGGCACTGCCGTTCTTTGTCGTGAGGTCAATGACTCCTGCAGTCAGAAAGCCATACTGGGCAGGCAGTGCTCCGGTCGTCAGCGCCATTGAATGGGCAAATCGCGTCATCAGCGCCTGACCGAAGACACTCATCCCCTCGGGAAGCTGAACACCGTCGATACGATACTGGACCTCGTTATGATCGCCACGCACATGAATCTGTCCGAAGCTGTCCTGCGTCACCCCGGGCGCCTGAAGCAGAACCTGATTGAGCGGAGCGTTATCACCGCCCGGAATGGTTTCAATATCCTTCCGGCTGAACCGCCATGTTGTCGCACCGGTAGAGGAAAGCAGGGACGCACGCAGGCGATCAAGCCGTGCGTTTACGACAATATGTTCCTCAGTCGGTCTGGCACCGTCCGCGTCAGGGGACTGGTCCTCAAACACCGAACGGGCTGTCGTTGTCTGCGCCATCGCCTCGCAGCAGAGGAAAGCCGGGCAGGCGAGAATGAGCAGATGGGCGGGACGGCTGAGTGACGGAAACACGGCAAGACCCTGTTGCTGGCATGTAATATAAGTCTCCTTATATGAAATGTTATAACATAACAATACGAGTATGTGAGGTCAGTCACAAAGATCATATTCTGCGGCAGAATGTGCCGTCTGCCCGCGTGCACGCACCGCTCATACCAAACGGCCGGAGACCGTCACTTCTCAGGTTTTTAAGACTGTTTTTGAGTGTTGCGGAACGGTTCTGAAGACCGCTTCCTTCCGGTTGCGGCAGAGGCAGTTCGACAGACTGCACATCATTCGGCGCGATCATCTCTGCCAGCGCTTTACCCACATTTTACCCACAAACGTGCCGGATGTATGCGGATTGTTCCGCATTACGGCGGACAACAGAAACGCGAAAAACCGCAGTCCGACAACGCTTTATGATGATGTATGGATGTCTGCTGAAGCAGGACTGGCGGAAGAGGTGGGATTCGAACCCACGGTACGCTCACACGCACGCCGGTTTTCAAGACCGGTGCCTTAAACCGCTCGGCCACCCTTCCGCGGTGGCGGCACCATAAAGTGACCCGCCCGGAAAAACAAGCAGCCGAAACGAAAACAGGCCCGGATGATCCGGGCCTGTCGGGCTGCCTTTTCGCGAAAGATCAGGCTGCGCTGAGCTGGGCCTCGGCGAACTCGTAGTTTGCCAGGCGATCCAGATAGTTGGTGATGTAATCCGGACGACGGTTGCGGAAATCCAGGTAGTAGGCGTGTTCCCACACGTCCAGACCGAGCAGCGCGGTTCCCTGACCTTCGGCCAGCGGGTTGGAGCCGTTCGCCGTTTTCGTGACGGCAAGCTTGCCGGATGACGTCAGAACGAGCCAGGCCCAGCCGGAGCCGAACTGCGTCGTGGCGGCCTTCTTGAATTCGTCCTTAAACGTCTCGACGCTGCCGAAATCGGCCTTGATCTTGGACTCAAGCGTGCCCGGAATGGAGCCGCCGTTCGGGGACAGGTTCTGCCAGAACAGGATGTGATTCCAGTGCTGACCGGCATTGTTGAACACCGGAGCCTGGGATGCATCACCCTTCACGGCCAGGATGATCTCGTCCAGGGATTTGCCCTGAAGTTCCGGCTTTGCCTCAACGAAGCCGTTCAGAGCCGTCACGTAGGCCTGATGATGCTTGTCGTGGTGCAGTTCGAGCGTTTCCTGGCACATGCCTTTCGCGCCGAGAGCATTGTAGGAAAACGGGAGGGCTGGGAGTTCGAAAGCCATGGCTTTCTCCTTCATTCTTGAAATCAGGCTCTGTTGTGGCGGATCATAAGACTTGCCAGATCAAACAGCTATGGACCCTGTGCTCAGGCGTCAAGGGAGCAGGACTTCACAGCCCTATGACATGCCGGGTGTTTCGTATAGAGAGACAACGTCATGACATCCGGTGAGTTCACAGATATCTGCCAGAATATCGCACGGCTCAGCGATCCGGACAGGTTTTTCTGCGCCATGTTCCTGTCCGAGCCTGCCCGCCGGGGCGCATTCGTTCTGATTGCGTTCAATCATGAGATTACGCGTGCCCTGGCGCCTGCGGTCTCTTCGGAGGTTGCGGGGCCACTTGCGGGATATATCCGTCTGCAGTGGTGGCGCGACATTATCGGCGGTGCGCGATTCACGCATGAGGTGGCTTCTCCGCTTTCGGAGCTTCTGGACGGAGGGCAGGTTTCCGGTCGGACCCTGCAGGGCGTGCTGGATGCTCGCGAGGCAGAGCTTTCAGGCCTGTCCGATGATGAGGCCTGGCTGCGCTCCATGCGTTGCGGTCCGGGAGGGCTGCAGCGTGCCATGGGGGAGCTTTGCGGTGTGACGGATGAGGCGACCCTCGCCGGGCTGGAAGCTGCGGGAGCGGCTTACGGAACCGGCAGTCTGCTGCGGCATCTTCCGGCCGTACTGCGCTCAGGCCGGCGTGCGCTGCCCGAAAGATTCAGCTCCGGGGAGGCGACGCCGGAGGCAGCTTCCTGGCTGCGTGAACAGGGAAAAGCGTTTCTGCGTGATGCGACTGCGGCACATGGCCCCGCCGCGCTTCCGCGTGTCCTGGCCCGGCGTGACTTGAAGCGGAAGCCGGTCACGGGAGAGGCCGCACGCGGGCTGGGAGACAGGCTGGCACTCGGTTTTGCAGGGCTGCGCTCACGTTTCTGATGGCAATGCTTCTGCGCGCGGGGACGTTCCTCAATCCTCTCCCGTCGGAACATTGCTCTCCAGTTCATCAAGCCAGATCCGGGCATTGCCGTCTGACGGCGCGCGCCAGTCCCCGCGAGGGGATAAGGCACCACCGGCGACGATTTTAGGGCCGTTCGGCATGGCTGAGCGTTTGAACTGACTGGTTGTGAAATAGCGCTGCAGAAAGATTTTCAGCCAGTGCCGGATCTCGGCAAGAGTCCAGGATCTGCGGTCTTTTTCCGGGAATTCCGGCGGCCAGCCTTCTTCCGTGATCTTTCCCCAGGCGTGTTCAGCCAGCCAGGCAATCCTGGAGGGCCGGAAGCCATAGCGCAGTACGTAGAACAGGAAAAAATCATGCAGAGCGTAGGGGCCGATCGTCGCCTCCGTGCTCTGCACCCCGTCCGGTCCGGCAGGGATCAGCTCGGGTGAGATTTCGCAGGACAGGATCTCCCGCAGGACGCGGGCGGTCGTGTCTGAAAAACGGCCGGAAGAGATGAACCAGCGGATCAGATGCTGGATCAGTGTTTTCGGCAGGCCGGAATTGACGTTGTAATGTGCCATCTGGTCACCGACACCATAAGTGCACCAGCCGAGCGCCAGTTCCGAAAGGTCTCCCGTGCCGATCACAATTCCGTTTTTCTGGTTGGCGATCCGGAAAAGGAAGTCGGTTCGCAGTCCGGCCTGCACATTCTCGAAGGTGATATCGTAGACCGGCTCCCCTTTTGCGTAGGGATGTCCCATTTCCTCCAGCATTCTGAGCGCTGTGGGCCGGATGTCGAGTTCGGCAGCCGTCACGCCCAGCGAGCGCATCAGCTCATGCGCCAGGGATTTCGTCGTATCGCTGGTGCCGAAACCGGGCATCGTGAAGCCGAGTACGGCCTCTCGTCCGAGGCCCAGCTCCTCTGCCGCGCGGACGGCAACCAGCAGGGCATGCGTGGAGTCCAGACCGCCGGAGACACCGATGACCAGGGTCCGGCTCCTGCTGGCTTTCAGCCTCTGCTTGAGGGCGGAGACCTGAATCGTACAGGCTTCATAGCAGTCCAGAGCCAGACGCCCGGGATCTTCAGGAACGAACGGAAAGCGCGGAATGGCACGGCGCAGATCGGAGAGGACCGGAGGATCGAATGTCAGTGAGATGCGGCGTACGGGAGGAAGGCCATATGCGTCTGCCGTGGCCGCGAAGCTTGTCATCCGCAGTCTTTCCTGACGCAGCAGGTCAAGATCCGTATCGGCAAAAGCAATCCGTGGTCCGGAAGGGAACCGGTCCGTTGCGGCGAGGCATTTTCCGTTTTCGAAAATACTGACCTGCCCGTCCCAGGCGACGTCCGTTGTCGATTCGCCTTCTCCGGCAGCCGCATAGAGATAGGTCAGGTGACAGCGCGCGGAGTGGGAACGGCACAGGAGATCGCGCTCCTCCGCCTTGCCGACCGTGATGTTGCTTGCCGACAGATTGGCGATAACGGTCGCGCCGGACAGGGCCAGGCGTGTGGAGGGCGGGTCCGGTACCCAGATATCCTCACAGATTTCGGTGCCGATCACGAGACCAGGAATGTCGGAGGCCTCGAAAAGAATATCCGTTCCGAAGGGAATATCCTGATGATCTCCGATACGGAGGACTTCTCCGGTCAGCCCTGCTCCTGCAGTAAACTGCCGGTTCTCGTAGAATTCGCGGTAGCCGGGCAGGAAGGATTTGGGCACCACGCCGATGATCCGGCCGCGATGGATGGCGACGGCGCAGTTATACAGGGCATCTCCGTGGCACAGAGGCGCGCCGACAAAGAAGAGGGGCAGGCAGTCTGCAGTTTCGGCCGCAAGCCGGATAAGGGCGTCCCTGACGGCGTCAAGCAGGACATCCTGCTGGCGCAGATCGTCGATGGCGTAGCCGGACAGGCAGAGTTCCGGGAAGACGGCAATGACCGCCCCCTGATCCGAACATGTCCGGACGACCTCCGCTATTCCTGTGGCCGCGCTGTGCGGGTCCGCCAGAGAGGCAGGCAGGGTGCAGGCGGCAACACGGGCAAACCCGTGACGGAAGAGGGAATGAAACTCCCGCATGGAGACCTCGCGCAAACCGGAATTCTGCGGGGCAGTATAGTCCGGAGTTGCGCGAAGACCAGACGACCCCTGCGTCAGCCGAACAGACTGGCTCCGGCGGAGTCTTCCGTCTTGTGTCCCTTCTCATGGGGCTGCTGCATGGTGACGTGACCTGTCGCGTCGATCATGGCGGCGAAAGAGTGGCCTTTTGAGTGTCCGCCGGAAACGGCCACGCCGGTTGCGGCGAGAGAGGCCGGGGAGTCTGCCGTGCGCGCGGAAGACTGGCGGAGCGTAAGCAGCGCCTGGCCGGTACTGCCGAGATGGGCTGGAAGCGTTGTCATCAGATATCCTCCTGCCACGACCGTGGCAGGAATATCCTGATATCGGGTTAACCGGGCGAGGATGTTTTTGCAGGCAGTTTCAGCACACCGGCGGGAGGGGACATTTTTTTCACCGGAGCCGCATCGCTTCCGGAACTGCCGAGCCCGGTCGGGAAGATCGCATCCGGCTCCTGGCTGGCGGGTGCGGCTGTGGCGGCCGGTGTATCTGCCGGCGGCGTGCTGTCCGGCGTGGCTGCCTCAGATGCCGCCACCGTTCCGGTTCCGGCTGCCGTTGCGGCCTTGCTGCCGTCAGGGGGAGTGAGAGTGCTGGACTCAATGGCCGCACCTGTCGGCGTTCCGCCCGCATCGACCAGCCAGTGCGACAGATGATGACGGATCTGTGTCTCCAGCTCCGTGTTCATATCATCCGTCATCTGCTTCGTCAGATTGTACAGCGCGGCGGGTGAGTCCGTATCGCCATCCGTCATGGGAGGCAGCATGTTGCGCGTGACATGGGCCTCAGCCTGGCCGGAGCTCTGTCCGTCGGCGGAGGTCAGGGACAGGCGGACGTCCATTTCCCCGTGCAGCATGCCTCCGGCATCGTGCAGAATACTGGCACGACGGATATTGAAAACGGCCGTCCCGGACGCGCCGGAGGCGGCGAGCCGCTCATAGGCAAGCTGATGCAGGGCAGAAACCGGGGAGATGGGCGCGCGTTCCGAAATATCGCCGGGCACGGAGCCGGGCGTGATGTCGTTATGCACGTCCAGCGTGGCCGCGTTGAGATGAATCTGCCCGGAATCCGCGAACTGATAGGGTGGGAAGACCTCGGCAGGGTGATCATCGCCACAGGCGGCGAGGATGAGAAGGCCGCCGGTCAGCAGGCCGATCTTCCGCCCGATCTTCCGCGGGCGATGTGACGCCGGACTCTTCATGCCGATATATCCTCTCATGTCTGTCGTCCGGCGAAGACCGCGGGCAGATTAAGGTCGTCAGTCAGCGGGCCGGAAGCGGCCGTGTCCGGTTTAAGCCGGGAGACCTGCCCGATCAGGGACATTCCGGCCAGTCCGGACACGGCCTTATCGGCAGGAACGGGCTGATTGCAAAGGGACGGGCTGGCTGCCGTAGCGATGCACAGACGCCCGGGAACGGACTGGCCGATCCGCACAAGATCCGGATCCGGCTCGAACGGCTCATCATTTCCGGTTCTGAACAGGAACACGGTGGAAGCGAGCGGGGAATAGAACAGAGTGAACCGTGATCCCGGACTGTATTGCGGGAGAACGGCCCCGAGGAAAAAGACACTTCCCGCCCGGCGATCCGCGAAACGCCACAGCCGCATCTCCCCGTCATCGAGAACCTCGGCTCCGGAGACGAGCGTGTCCGAGAACGGGGACAGCACAACGAGCGGCTCATTCTCGGCCACTCCATGCGGTGCGGCAAGCAGAACCCGCAGGCGCTCAGGCGAGACGACCTGCTCTGCCTGCGAGGGACGCGGCTGGCGGAATCCCTCAGCCGGCAGCCCGGTCCGGATCTCCGGCGCGGGGAAGGTGGACAGCCAGTGATAGAGCAGTTTCAGCCGCAGGGCCGGAGACAGGGCCGCAAGCTGCCAGGCATCCTCCGGCGGAGAAGGGTAGACACTGATGAGAATGTCCCGTGCCAGCAGAACGAACAGCGCGGTGGCGCTTTCCTGCAGTTCTGCCTGATCCTGTCTCGGCAGCTGCTCGAAACCGGTGGCACGCAGCTCTCCGTCCGGGCCGGTGAACCAGCAGGCTTCGTGCAGGCCGTCCTCGTGCCGGAAACTCAGGACAGTCAGCGGGCGGAGACACCGGACCACACCGGTCAGGTGCCAGCCCTCTTCCGTCCGCGTGATGCGGCGTCCGTCGCGGATGACGTCCGGAAAGCCCTCTCCGGCTGCGATCCCTGCGTCAGCCACGGGCGGTACTGATCTCGTCGCGGTCGAAGCGGAAGCTGACATTGCAGAACTCACACGTCATGGTGATGGTATCGCATTCCGTCATGTGATCGAGATCGTCCTCCGAGAACCCTCCGAGAACTCCGGCCAGTCGGGCGCGGGAGCAGCGGCATCCGTAGGCCAGGGCCCGGTCATGACCAAGGCAGAGCTCCTGTTCGTGAAACAGGCGATAGAGCAGCGCGGAAGAGGACAGGTTGTCGTCGAGCAGTTCCGCCCCCGTGAGCGTGCGGGCAAGCATCAGGGCCGTCTCCCAGGCTTCATCCCCTTCAGGAGAGGTTTCCCCGGTGATGTGCTCTGCCACCACACCGCCTTCGGCGGCGATTTTCTCCATGATCAGCCCGCCGGTCCGCCATCCGCTGTCGGTCATGGCGGAGGCCAGCCGGATGAACACGCTGTGCTGTTCGGACGTCTCGAAATAATGCATGGCCATTTCGGCCAGATCGTCTCCGGTGATCTCCACGATACCCTGGTGGCGTTCCGTTTCCGGACCCTGATCTACAGTCAGAGCCATATAGCCCGAGCCGACCAGATCACGATCCGTGGGGCTGGTGATCTCGCCCAGAAGCTGCTCCAGTTCTTCCTCGTCGTGCCGCACGTAAAACCGCAGCGCACCGTCATCCGTGCAGTCCGCCACAACCATACTGACGGGGCCGTCGCCCCGGATCTGCAGGGAGAAGGACCCCTGGAATTTCAGGGCCGAGGCCAGTCCCCCGACCAGCGCCAGGGCTTTGCCCGCAAGCGCGGAGATCACATAGGGATTGTCATGGCGCGACAGCAGCGCATCCGTCAGCACGCCGGGACGCACCAGGCGCCCGCGGACGGGCTGGTTATCGAGATAGAAGGGTGTCACGCCCTGGGTGACGACCAGATCCGGAACGTCGGGCCGGCTGCCGTCGAGGAAAGCGGGGGTGGCGATCATGCGAGCCCTTCCTTTCTTCTGGAGTGTCCTGCGGACACCGCAACCTCTGTACTGATGATGAGCTGCAAACCGGTCCTCAATTCTGTCCGCAGGCCCACCTCGTCTTCCCGGTCTCCTGCTTTGCGATCCTGCTCCATAGTAGTGGCGAGTATATGGGACCGCAATCTGAATATTCCGCTGACAGCCAGGTCAGGCCGGTGCACCCCGTGCCCACAGATGACCGGCTGCCCTGACCACGAGGAATGTCATCTTTTCCCGCGCCGTATCCGGGGGAACAGGTTACAGTTCGGCGCCCAGATCGCTTTCAATTTTCTCCAGCAGGAGACGGAAGGTTTCCCTCTGGTCATCCGTCAGCTCCGGCACGGAAGCCAGGGCGCGCATGACACCGGCCTGACAGGCGTTCCAGGTCCCTTCCACATCCGAGCCGCGCCGGACGGACGCCAGGCAGTCGATATAGGTATTCCTGACAGAGGACGGGACAGTCGCAGGCAGGGTCGCGAAGGCACGCGCCACGCTGTCTTCCAGCCATCCGGGGGCGGCCGGACCTTCCTCTGTGGCTCCCGGCTGTTCGGCCTGTATGAAACGTGACTTTTCAGAGTCTGGCATCAGCGTTCTCCTTCCTGTCCGTATGTCTGCCAGGCATCACCGCACAGGGCCCAGATCAGCAGGCCCTTCTGGGCGTGAAGGCGGTTTTCGGCCTCGTCGAACACGACGGAGGCCCTGCTTTCAAACACCTCTGCCGTGACTTCCTCCCCGATATGGGCGGGCAGGCAGTGCATGAACAGCGCATCCGGTGCGGCCCGGGCCATCAGGGCCGTATCGACGCGGTACGGCTCCAGCAGGATGATGCGCTCGGCTGCATCCTCATCCGACATGCTGACCCATGTGTCGGTCACGACGCAGTCGGCTCCGGCGACGGCCTCACGCGGATCATCCGTCAGGGTGATGTCGGCCCCTTCCGCGCGGGCCCAGGCCACGACCCGTTCTGACGGAGCCAGAGAGGGCGGGGTGGCCAGGCGCAGGCGGAAGCCGAAACGGGCTGCGGCCTCTATCAGGGAGGATGCGACGTTATTGCCGTCTCCGATCCAGGCGACCGTCCGGCCGCCGATCGGTCCGCGATGCTCCTCGAACGTCATGATATCCGCAAGAATCTGCACCGGATGGGAGTCCGGCGTCAGACCGTTGATGACCGGGACGGAGCTCCATTTCGCCAGATCCTCCAGAGCCGCGGTGCGGCCCGTCCGGAGCACCAGGGCATCCACGAAGCGCGAAAGAACACGCGCGGTATCGGCAACCGACTCCCCGCGCCCGAGCTGCGTTTCCGCGGAGGTCAGGATGACGGCATCCCCGCCAAGCTGCCGCACGCCGACCTCGAACGATACGCGCGTCCGGGTTGAGGGTTTGGAGAGCAGGATGCCGAGAGTCCGTCCGGCCAGCGGTGCGGCAGGATGCAGCGGACGACGGCGGCCCTGCTGCATGGCTTTCACACCTGCGGCGACATCCAGGATCTGACGCAGCGTCGTGGCATCCAGGTCACGGATATTGAGGAAGTGGCGCGGGGCTGTTGCGGAGCCTGCCGTCGCGGCGCGGATATCTGTCAGGACGGCGCTCATGCTGCGGCTCCTTCGGGCGTCCTTGCAGGGACGGCCCGTGCCGTCTCGCGCAGCAGCAGCAGGGCACGGGTGCAGTCTTCCTCCGTCAGGGTCAGGGGCGGAACCAGACGGAGCACGTTGTCCCCTGCCGTGACGGCCAGCATACCGTGCTCGCGCAGGGCCGTAACGACGTCTCCCGCAGGGACGGCACAGCGCATGCCGATCAGCAGGCCCAGACCACGGCGTTCGGTGAACACCTCCGGGAAGTCGCGGAGAAGGGCATCCAGTCCCTCATCCAGGATGGCGGCGCGTGTGCGGACCTGCTCCAGAAATCCCGGAGCGAGGATAATGTCCAGAACGGCACCGGCAGCCGCGCAGGCCAGCGGATTTCCGCCGAATGTCGAGCCGTGCGATCCGGGTGTGAGATATTTTGCAACCTCCTCCTTCGCCAGGATCGCACCGATCGGGAAGCCGCCGCCAAGACCTTTTGCGGAAGAGCAGATATCCGGCTCCGTTCCGGCCCATTCATGCGCGAACAGCTTTCCGGTCCGTCCGATTCCGGTCTGGACCTCATCGAAGCCCAAGAATAGCCCGAATTCATCACAGACGGCACGCAGTTCCTGCAGGAAGCGCATATCGGCGGGCCTGATGCCGCTTTCTCCCTGGATCGGCTCGATCAGGATTCCGGCGGTTTCCGCAGTGATGGCATCGCGCACGGCGTTCATATTGCCGAACGGGACGTGATCGAAGCCCGGAGCAACCTCTCCGAAGCCTTCGAGATAGGTCGGATTGCCGGTCGCCGCGAGCGTGGCCAGGGTGCGGCCATGAAAAGCGCCGTCAAAGCACAGGATGCGCGTGCGCTCCGGATGGCCGTTTCCGGCCTGGGCGCGGCGGATGGCCTTGATCAGGCCCTCATTCGCCTCCGCTCCGGAATTGCAGAAGAACACGCTGTCCGCAAAGCTGGCGGCAACCAGGCGTTCGGCCAGGCTCTCGGCTTCGGGGATGCGGAACAGGTTGGAGACATGCATCACCCGTCCGGCCTGCTCCGCGATGGCGGCAACGAGGTGCGGGTTGGCATGTCCGACCGAGCAGGAAGCGATGCCCGCCGCGAAGTCCAGGAATCGTCGTCCGTCCGTCGTCGTCAGCCAGGCGCCGTCGCCCCGCGCAAAGGCGAGATCGGCACGGTTGAAAACGGGCATAAGGGCGGGGATCATGTCAGGAGGACTTCTTCAGGAAAAGCGGTCTGTCGGGACCGGGGACGGGGCTGTCCGCCGGACGGAACGGGTACTCCCATTCCAGCATCATGATGGAGGCAGATTCTCCGGCAAGTAAACCCCTTTTTCGTCCTTTCCGCCGTCGTCGTCATGCCTCAGTCATGCACCTGGCGCAGGATGCATCTGTCAGAATCTCTCAGCGGAAGGCATGATGTCCTTTCGAAGAATGACATGAGCCCCGGGGGAACGGGGCCGGAGAACGGGATACGGGACCGATGCGTCTGGATGATGAGCGGGAAAGCGGGAATATCGAGGACCGGCGCGGGGCCGGAGGCGGCGGAGGGCGTGGATTTCGTGTGGGCGGGATTGGCGGAATCCTGCTGATTCTGGGCGCGATGTATTTCGGGGTCGATCCGCGGATCGTGATGAATTTTCTGGACATGTTGGAATCCCCGCATAGTTCCGCGCCCGCGCAGCAGGCGTCGTCCTCTTCAGGCGGTGCACCTGCGGACGATGCCGGACGGCAGTTTACGGCACGGGTTCTGGCATCCACGGAGGATGTCTGGGGCAGCTATTTCCGCCAGATGAACCGGACCTATCACGATCCGGGGCTTGTTCTGTTCACGGGACGCACGCAGTCGGGCTGCGGTTTTGCACAGACGGTGTCAGGGCCGTTCTACTGCCCGGCGGATCAGAAGATCTATCTCGATCTGGCGTTTTTTCAGGAGCTTCAGAACCACCTCGGTGCGCGCGGGAATGCGGCGCAGGCCTATGTCATCGCGCATGAGGTGGGGCATCATGTTCAGGATGAGCTGGGGATTCTCAGGCATGCGGGCAGCAGTGCGGGGGCTGCCGGATCATCCGTGCGAACCGAGCTGCAGGCGGACTGTCTTGCCGGCGTCTGGGCGCGGCGGGCAGATCAGGCGCGGGGTATTCTGGAAAGCGGGGATGTCGAGAACAGCATGAATGCGGCGGCGGCCGTCGGCGATGACCGGCTGCAGAAACAGGCACAGGGCTATGCCGTGCCGGACAGTTTCACGCACGGCACCTCCGCGCAGCGGGCGCGCTGGTTCCGGCGTGGCCTGGACAGTGGCGACATCGGACAGTGCGACACGTTTTCCGCATCATCCCTCTGAAGGCCGCCGCCATCCGCGCCATGTCAGACCCTATTCCGTCGCTGCCCTCAGTCCGGCTCCTGCGGCAAGCGGGCACAGCGGCAGGGCACCGGCGAGGAACGCCCAGAGCAGCTCAAGATCCGGCACCCAGTTCAGACCGCTGCGTGCGCTGTCAACAGCCGCAGCCCCGAAGATCAGTGCGGGTGTGATCAGCGGCAGAACCAGCAGAGGCAGGAGCACGCCGCCCCGCCGCGCGCCCAGAACGACGGAGGCCGCCATTCCACCGGCCAGCGACAGAACCAGGGTGCCCGGAAGAAGCCCGGCCAGCAGAACCGGCAGCGTTGCGGCGGGCAGCCCGAGCATGATCGCCATCGGTATGGAGGCCAGCAGAACCGGCAGCCCGGTCGTCAGCCAGTGTGCCGTCATCTTGGCCAGGCCGATCAGGGAGGGCGGAAGGCCAAGCAGCATCAGCTGATCCAGGGAGCCGTCTTCCTGCTCCGCACCGAACAGACGGTCCAGCGGCAGAAGGGCTGCCAGCAGCGCACAGACCCAGATCACTCCCGGAGCCATCCGCGCCAGAAGTTCCGGCGAGGGGCCAAGCGCCAGGGGAAACAGCGCCCCGGTGAGAACGAAGAAAAGAGCGGCTCCCAGCGTGTCTGCCCCGTGCCGGAGCGCCAGGCGCAGATCCCGGCCGATCACTCCTGTAAAAATCCGCATGGCACTCACGCTACGTATTCTCCGGTTTCCGCCGGAGAATCAGCCGGAGACCCCGCCAGAGAAAAAGGGATGGCTCCGGCCAGCGGAAGCGGAACATGGGTGGTGGCGATCACGATCCCGCCCTGTGCGCGGTGCGCGGCCATCGCGACGCCGAGCTGCCCGACAGAGACCTGATCCAGTCCGACGCTCGGCTCATCCAGAAGCCAGAGCGGTGCATCGGCCAGCAGAACGCGGGCCAGCGCGGAGCGCCGTTTCTGTCCTGCCGACAGCATCCGGGCAGGCAGGTCGGCCAGGGAGTCCAGATCAAAGGCCCGCAGAGCGGCCTCAGGTTTTGCACCGTTCGCGCTCAGTCTGAGATTTTCCAGCAGGGTCAGGCCGGGCTTGAGCGCATCCTGATGACCAAGCCAGCCGATCCTGCGGCCATGCGCCGTGCGGTCCTCTGTCATGTCCTCGTCATCCCACAGAATCCGGCCCCCGTCCGGCCTTCTGAGCCCGGCAAGCGTCCTCAGCAGGGTGGATTTTCCTGCACCGTTGGGTCCGGTGAGCAGCATGGCCTCTCCGGCACGAAGCGTGAAAGAGACGTTATCAAGCACGAGTCGGTCACCGCGTAAAACGGACAGATTCCGGCATTGCAAGCGTTCAGGAGGGGCGGAATGGGTGAAAATGACGCAGTTCCCTGATTTGTGACCACGGGCATCCGTGCTTTTCCGGCTGCTCGCGATGTCGTAACCGGCGCGCGGCTTGTCCCACGGGCACGCCCTGGTATGTTCTGACGCCGATCAGAGATCAACCCGGCCGCCCTGAGAGAGGCCGGGGAATCTCTCCGGAGAGGGGAGCAGAGGCGCTGCATCCCCGGCCGGTTCGACGCACCAGCTTATGCTGTGGTCGTGAAAGGATAATGTGATGAAGACGGTTGGGCATGATTCCCTGAAAACCGGGCGCGAGCTCAAGGTTGACGGCAAGACGTACCACTATTTCTCCATACCCGAGGCGGAAAAGACGATCGGCGATGTCAGCCGCCTGCCGGTCAGCCTGAAGGTGCTGCTGGAAAACATCCTGCGCTTTGAGGATGGCCGCTCCTATACTCAGGATGACGCGAAATCCATCGCCGGATGGCTGCCGAAGGGCTCCAGCGCGAAGGAAGTTCCCTTCAAGCCGTCCCGTATCCTCATGCAGGACTTCACCGGTGTTCCGGGTGTTGTGGACCTTGCTGCGATGCGCGACGGCATCGTGCAGCTCAAGGGCAACCCGGACAAGGTGAATCCGCTCGTTCCGGTGAACCTCGTGATCGATCACTCGGTCATGGTCGATGTCTACGGCACGCCGGATGCGCTGCAGAAGAACATCACTATCGAGTTCGAGCGTAATGCCGAGCGCTATGCCTTCCTGCGCTGGGGCCAGGAAGCGTTCGAGAATTTCTCGGTGGTTCCGCCCGATACCGGCATCTGCCATCAGGTGAACCTCGAATATATCGCACAGGTTGCCTGGACCGCCGCCGTCGGCGGGAAGGACTATGTCTATCCCGACACGCTGTTCGGCACGGACTCCCACACGACCATGGTCAACGGCCTTGGCGTTCTGGGCTGGGGTGTCGGCGGGATCGAGGCTGAGGCTGCCATGCTCGGCCAGCCGATTGCCATGCTGATCCCCGACGTGATCGGCTTCCGTCTGACGGGCAAGCTGCCGGAAGGCGCGACCGCGACCGATCTCGTGCTGACCGTCACGCAGATGCTGCGCAAGAAGGGCGTTGTCGGCAAGTTCGTCGAGTTCTTCGGTCCCGCCCTCGACCATCTGCCGGTTGCGGACCGTGCGACCATTGCCAACATGGCTCCGGAATACGGTGCGACCTGCGGCTTCTTCCCGGTCGACAAGCTGACGCTGGAGTATCTGCATCAGACAGGCCGTGACGCACACCGCATCCGCCTGGTTGAGGAATACTACAAGGCGCAGGGCATGTTCCGCACGGCGGAGACGCCGGAGCCGGTCTTTACCGACACGCTGGAACTTGACCTCTCCACCGTCGTACCTTCCCTCGCCGGACCGAAGCGCCCGCAGGACCGCGTGTCCCTCAAGGATGCGACCACCGCATTCGGCAAGGAGCTGACCGCAGGTCTCGGCGTTCCGGCTGCTGATGTGGACAAGAAGGCGAAGGTTGCCGGAACGAATTACGAGATCACCAACGGTGATGTCGTGATCGCCGCCATCACCTCCTGCACGAACACGTCCAACCCTGCGGTTCTGATCGCTGCCGGTCTCGTGGCTCGCAAGGCCCGTGCGCTCGGTCTCTCTCCGAAACCCTGGGTCAAGACATCCCTCGCACCCGGCTCCCGGGTCGTCACGGATTATCTGAACCGTGCCGGGCTGCAGGAAGATCTCGACGCGCTGGGCTTCAACACGGTCGGCTACGGCTGCACGACCTGCATCGGTAACTCCGGTCCGCTCGCCGATAACATCGTCGACGCGATCGAGAACAACAAGCTGGTCGCGGTGTCGGTCCTGTCCGGTAACCGTAACTTCGAGGGGCGTATCTCCCCCAACGTCCGTGCGAACTACCTCGCGAGCCCGCCGCTGGTGGTGGCCTACTCCATCCTCGGCACGATGCGTAAGGATATCACGACAGAGCCGCTCGGCACGTCCAGAGACGGCAAGCCGGTCTATCTGAAGGATATCTGGCCGACGAACCACGAGATTGCGGAGCTGATCGGCACCGCGATCACCCGTGAGCAGTTCATCGAGCGCTACTCCAAGGCCTCCAAAGGGCCGAAGGAATGGCAGGATCTGAACGTCGTGACCGGTTCGGAGACCTATAAATGGGATCCGAAATCCACCTACGTGCAGGACCCGCCGTATTTCAAGGATATGACGGCTGAGCCGGGTGCGGCCAGCGGCAACGTCAAGGGTGCACGCATCCTTGCGCTGCTTGGTGACAACATCACGACCGACCACATCTCTCCGGCCGGTTCGATCAAGAAGGACTCGCCCGCGGGCAAGTATCTGATCGAGCACGGTGTGGAGCCGAAGGACTTCAACTCCTACGGTTCACGCCGTGGTAACGACCGCATCATGGTACGCGGCACGTTTGCCAATATCCGCATCAGGAATGAGATGTGCCCCGGCACGGAAGGCGGCTATTCGAAGCACTTCCCGGACGGCAAGCAGGGCTTCATCTACGATGTGGCCATGCAGTATCAGAAAGAGAACACGCCCCTCGTCGTTATCGGCGGCAAGGAATACGGCATGGGCTCTTCCCGTGACTGGGCCGCAAAAGGCACCCTGCTGCTTGGCATCAAGGCCGTGATCGCGGAGAGCTTCGAGCGTATCCACCGTTCCAACCTGGTCGGCATGGGCGTTCTGCCGCTGCTGTTCAAGGAGGGCACGACCCGCGAGACCCTCGGGCTCAAGGGTGACGAGGTTCTGGACATTGTCGGTCTGGACAAAATCACGCCGCGCATGGACGTGACCCTTGTCATCACCCGCGCTGATGGTAAGAAGGACGAGGTTCCGCTGCTCTGCCGTATCGATACTCTGGATGAGGTCGAATATTACCGGCATGGTGGCATCCTCCAGTATGTTCTTCGCGGGATGCTCAAAGCTGCCTGAGATCATTCTACAGTCTGATGATCAGAATGCCGGTCCGGGGTCTCCCGGGCCGGCATTTTCCGTTGAGACGGTTCTCCGGGCCGAAAATATCAGCAAGGCGTTCGACGGCCATGTCGTCCTGCGCGATGTCTCCCTCAGCGTCATGCGCGGTGAGCTGATCTCCATCATCGGCCCGTCCGGCTGCGGGAAATCAACCTTCCTGCGCTGCCTGAATTTTCTTGAGATTCCCGATGACGGCGTCGTCACGATCGCCGATGACACGATCCGCCGGAACCGCGGGCCGTGGAAAGCAAAGGACGAGGCCCAGGCTCATCAGCTCCGGGCGCATGTCGGGATGGTGTTCCAGTCCTTCAACCTGTTTCCCCACCGCACGGTGCTGGACAACGTCATGCTCGCACCCCGCGTCGTCAAACGGACCTCGGCCCCGGTGGCGGAGGCGGAGGCGAGAGACCTGCTCGACAAGGTCGGGCTCGGTGCGGCGGCCCTGCGCTATCCCGGCACGCTTTCAGGCGGGCAGCAGCAGCGCGCCGCGATTGCCCGTGCGCTCGCGATGCGGCCCGAGGTGATGCTGTATGACGAGCCGACCTCGGCCCTCGATCCCCGCATGTCCGAGGAGGTGCTCGGCGTGATGCGGGCACTGGACGAGGAGGGGATGACGCAGATCGTCGTAACGCACGATATGCGGTTTGCCCGTGCCGCCTCGGACCGCACCGTATTCATGGAAGGAGGCGGGATCGTGGAAAGCGGTGATCCGGATCTGATGTGGGACAACCCCACAGACCCGCGCACCCGCGCCTTTCTGGGCTCTTCCCTGCGATGATCTCCTTTCTGATCCGGCTGGCCCTGTGTCTTGCCAGCCTGCTGCCTGCCGCGGGATGGTCCGCCCCGGTACGCTGGGCCTCTGACGGCACGTCCAACGTGCCCTATCTCTTTCACGATCCGGCGGATCAGAGCCGTATGGCCGGGTTCGAGAATGATATCGTCACGGAGCTGGGCCGGCGTATCGGTAGGGATACCGAATTCGTGCAGAACGACTGGGACGGCCTGATCCCCGGCCTCCAGCGCGGTTTCTACGAGATGGTGATCGACGGCATCGAAATGACGCCCGAGCATATGGAGGCGCTCGATTTCAGCAAGCCGTACTATGTCACGTCAGAGCGTATCGTGGTCCGGCGTGACCAGGCCGGGCTGGACTCGTTCGAGCGTCTTGGCGGGCATACCATCGGGACACTGAAGGACACGCTGGCCGAGCGCATGCTGCGTGAGCGCGCGGACGTCACCCTGCGGACCTATGACGAGGAATCCAATGTCTTTGCTGATCTGAGGGACGGGCGTCTGGATGCCGTGCTGATCGATGGCCCCATCGCGCTGTATTATGGAGAGGCCGATCCCATGCTGCGCCTCGTGGGGCCTCCCGTGGGGCAGCTGTCCTACGGGATCGCCTTCCGTAAAGGGGCCAACGTGCTGCTGCGGCAGAAGATGGACGCCGCCATTGAGTCCATGGTCCGGGACGGTTCCCTGCACCGGATTCTCGCGCGCTGGAATCTCTGGACGCCGGAGATGGCCGAATGGACGGGCGATCATGCGGAACCGGCAATCAGCCCTGATGAGTGGACGCGATATCTGAATGCCATCCGCAAGAGCCAGGGCATGAAGGCGCGGATGGAGCGCTATGTCGGGTTCCTGCCTCTGATCTTCCGGGGCGCACTGATGACGCTTGCGGTTTCCGCCTGCGCCATGTGCCTTGCCGTGCTGCTCGGCATGATCCTGGCGCTTCTGCGCCGCTATGGCCCGGGATGGGCCGGTCTTCTGGCCGGGCTTTATATCGAGGTCGTGCGCGGCACGCCTCTGCTGATCCAGATCCTGTTCATCTTCTACGGGCTTCCGGCGATCGGCGTCCGCCTGTCTCCCTTTGTGGCGGGCGTACTTGGTCTGGGGCTGAACTATGCGGCCTATGAGGCGGAGAATTACCGGGCCGGGCTTCAGTCCGTTGCCCGCGGGCAGATGGAAGCGGCCACGGCCCTGAACATGACGCACACTCAGGCCCTGCGCTACGTGGTGGTGCCGCAGGCCTTCCGTGTCGTCGTGCCGGTGATGACCAATGATTTCATCTCCCTGCTCAAGGACTCCTCTCTGGTTTCCATCATCACGCTGACGGAGCTGAGCCAGACCTATGTGCGCCTGTCCTCAACCTATTTCGACTATTTCGGGACGGGGCTGATGGTCGGTGCGGCCTATCTGCTGCTGGGGCTGCCGTTCGTCCGGCTTGCAAAAATGGCCGAACGCCGCCTGGCCGTCAGCGAACGCCGCTCCGTCCGGAACTGACGCCTCAGAGGAAGCCGACACCCGGGAGATCGCCACTGGCAATAATCAGGCGGATCAGCGCCGCATGCCAGCTCACTTCCGCCTCATTAAGGGCGCGTGCGCCCTCCCAGGCTGCCTGACGGGCGCGCAGGGCCTCGATCAGCGGCATCTCGCTCAGACGCCATGCCTTCTCCGTAATTCCGGCCCGTTCGCTCAGGGCCCGTTCGGAACTCCGGGCATTCTCGAGCGTGATTCTCGCGGCATCCACCCGGGCGCGAACCTGCGCCACCTCATTACGCACGTTGCGCTGCGTCTGGATTTCCTCACGTCCGGCCAGCGCGAGCCGGTTCGCGGCCGCCGTCATGATCGGGGCATTACGCACGTCACTCGGAAGCGCTACGCTGAAATGCGCGCCGACCTGCGTATCCATCGGGCTTTCCCACTGTGCCTGACGCAGGACGTCGATCCCGACCTCCGGGTTGGGCATGTAGCTCCGGCGGGCCAGCTTCATCCCCTCACGCGCCGTCAGAACGTTCTGACGGGCATTGCGGACACGCGGGTCCCGCCGTGCGATGGCTTCGGGCAGCCGCCGCAGGGCAACGGCACCCGCCGCCTCGTCCCAGGACAGGATATCCGGCACCAGATCGCTGCCCGTCAGCTGGCGCAGGGCCTCTTCGGTCGTGATGATCTTCTCGCGGGCCTCTCCGACGGCACTTTGCGCCCGTGCATGTTCCGACACGGCGGCCTGGAGATCGGATGACGGAAGCTCTCCGGACTGAACGCCCTGGCGGGTCAGATCTTCCAGACGCTGCAGGTCGGATGCGGTGGAGCTGGCAATCTCCAGATTCCGCCGTGCAATCAGAATGGCGCCGGTGGCATCCAGAACGCGCACCGCGACCGCCATATGCTCGACACGCAGACGGGTTTCAGCCGCAGCTTCCTCGGCTTCCGCAACCTTTTCCGTCGCGGTTGCCTGGCCCGGCAGCCAGAGCGGGACGGAAACAGATCCCTGATAGGTGGTGTAGCCCTGCTTGGAGCCGATGAAATGATCGTCCAGATAGGTGCCGTTCAGCGTCGGGCCGCCCGCGAACCATGATTTTGCGGCATCCGCCCGCTCTCCGGCCATATGCCGGTTCGTGATCAGCTCGTCACGGACCGGATCGATGGCCCATGCGCGTGCCACCGCCGTCGTGAACGGCAGCGTCCCGGCGCAGCGTGCGGCACCGGGCATAAGACACAGGAAGACCGCCGCCGCACCGAGCGCCCGGACGACAGCCGGAAAGGAGAGTGCGGGCAGGGCGGACGGGCCATGACAGGCGGGCAAGAACTGATTCCGGAGCAGTCAGAAGGAAGAACCGATTTTACCGGATCGTGGCAGACCGGACAAACGAATGATGCCTTCCGGTATTGCGGAATGTATCAGAACGGTAAGGAATTATTCGCGACGGAGCACGGTGTCGTTCACGAAAGAGGCAAGCTTTCCTGAAACGAAATCCCGCTTCAGGGCGGCCTCGTCATATTCGTCGCGAACCCAGTCCAGAAAGGGCATCCGCCCCTCGGCCTCGCTGCGATAGCGCAGGAAGAATGCATCCAGAATCCCTGTCCGGGACCGGTTGAAATGGCCGTAGCGCCAGGAGAGCTGCCTGAGCGCCTCCGTCGCGCTCCCACCCTCAAAAAGAACTGCCAGACCGGAGGCAAGACCCGCACGGTCCGCCCCTGATTTGCAGTGCATCATCATCGGAAACTGTATGGTCTCATACAGCCCGGCAAAGCGCAGGATACGGTCGCGATGCGGGGCGCCGCGGCTCTCGAACGCCATATCGATATGTTCAAGACCAAGCCGCCGGGCCGCATCGCGGGACAGCGCGTCCGAACCGCACTGCCGGTGCCCGCGCAGATTGACCAGGGTTTTCAGCCCGTACCGTTCCTTCGCCCGGGCCAGGCGGGCGGGCGTCGGGTGATTGCAGCGCCAGACCTTGCCGGGAATGACCGGCCGGACATTCGTCCAGACCAGGCGGAATACGGCATGATCGACAAAGAGACTGTCATTCCACGCGCGCAGACGACCGTTTCGGGTGGAGATATCGCCGTCAAACACCGATCAGAACTCTTTCAATATGCACAGGGATCACGCCGGTCCGCCCGATGACGCGTCCGGCGGGTTGCCCGGAGGAGGACTGCCCGCAGGCGGCTCCAGCCAGCCCGGGCGCTTACGGGCCACCCAGTCCAGCCCCCGCATGCTGAGGCGTCGGAACGGAGGAAAATCCTCGGACAGCAGCAGAATTCCGACCGGGAGCATCCAGAACCCGAGAACCGGCAGGAATCCGAGCAGCCCCCCGACACAGAACAGCAGTCCGGAGGGAATCCGCACCCATTTCCGGGACGGCTCCAGAAGCCACTGAATACCCTTCCGCAGCCTTTCGGGCAGACGGGCCAGCAGTGCACTGATCCTTTGAGTGTAGAGATCCTCGGACATCATGAGAGATCAAAGACGATACGGGGCGTCATCTGTCCAGCAGTAAAACAGGCCACCTGTCCGGAAAAGGCGGCGGGATCAGGCGATATCCCGGCCTGACGCCACATTCGCATCCCCGGGTCTCGGCAGAATGTAACATTCTGCATCGGCCGTTCACGGGGCCGGACGATATATGAACGGTGCCGCTTCGTGATCTCCGGACGGAAGCTGCGCGTCGATCAGCCCGCGATGCGCGGAGCGGCGGCAGACCGGGTCCGTCGTGTCCGCCCGCCCGGTCAGGGCCAGAGCCTGACAGCGGCATCCGCCGCGATCCGCCTCCCGGCGATCGCAGGACCGGCAGGGTTCGGGCATCCAGTCCGTGCCGCGGAACATCCCGAACAGCTCCGACTCCTCCCATATCTCCTTCAGGGACGAGGTCCGGATGTCCGGAAACGTCACGCCCGGGATGGTCTCGGCCGCATGGCAGGGCAGAACGCGCCCGGCGGGTGTGATGTTCAGGAACCGCTCGCCCCAGCCGCCCATGCAGGGCTTGGGCTCATCGGCGTAATAATCCGGCGTGACGAAATCGATGGCGATCCGGCTGCCGAACCGTTCCCGTGCGGCAGCAACGGCCCGCTCGGTTGCCTCAAGCTGGGAACGCGTCGGCAGCAGAGCCGCCCGGTTCCGCAGGCCCCAGCCGTAATATTGCGTATGGGCGATTTCCACCCGGCGCGCCCCGCAGGCGTCCGCCAGATCCAGCATGGCCGGAACCCGCTCCGCATTCAGACGATGGATGACGAAATTGAACGTCATCGGCATGCCGTCCTCCGCAATCAGCCGTGCGGCCTCAAGCTTGCGGAGCTGCGCGCCCTTCATTCCGCCGATCACTTCCGCCGTGTCCGCGTCGGAATCCTGGAAGGAAAGCTGCACGTGATCCAGTCCGGCATCGGAGAGAGCGGTCAGGGACTCCGGTGTCATCAGGACGCCGGAGGTGATCAGATTGGTGTAAAGTCCGGCGGCGGAGGCATGGCGCACCAGTTCGGGCAGGTCGCGCCGCGCCATCGGTTCTCCGCCCGAGAAATGCACCTGTAATACGCCGAGCGCCGCCGCCTGGCCGAGCACGTCACACCATTCCGCCGTGGACAGTTCGCGGGCTTTCGGCTCCAGGGCCAGGGGATTGGAACAGTAGGGACAGCGCAGCGGGCAGCGATGGGTCAGTTCAGCCAGCAGGCTCATCGGGGGCGACGCGGCAGTCATGTCACGCTCACCAGAACCTGGCGTCCGGCAAGATCTCCGGCCATGGCCAGAACATCCCGCGCGATCACCTCGCGCGGGGCCCTGAAAGCCTCCGCCAGAGCGTCGATGATCCCGCCCAGGGAGGTATGGCCGTCAACCCGCCGGAGAATTTCCGCCGCCACAGGATCGGCAAGGAAGGCCCGCTCCGGGGCCTGGATGATCCATTGATCGCGTACGCGGTCGTGCTGCAGGCGGGTCCCGCGGGCAAAGGCCGGAACCGTCTGCTCCGACATGCCGGTCATGAGACGGGCCGGAAAGCGCCCGGAGGAATATGTCCCGGCGCGACATAGGCGTAATCCAGCGCATCCAGCATCGACCAGAGCACGCCGCATTTGAATTTCAGGGCATTGAGAACCGCTGTCTGTTCCTCTGTCGTGCGTGCGTGTTCGCGCACCCAGTTCAGGGCGAAATCGGAATCGCGCGGGGCCTGGGTCAGGCGCGGGGTGAAATAGGCCAGTGTCTCTTCCGTGATGAAATCGTAGTTGCGCAGCATGCCCGAGACACGCTCGGAGATGATCTGCGGAGAGAACAGTTCGGTCAGGGAGGAGGCGATGGCTTCCGTGATCGTCCGTTCCCCGACGAAATGCACATAGGCATCGACGGCAAAGCGCGTGCCGGGCAGCAGTCCCTCAAGGGATTCGACATAGCCGCGATCAAGGCCGAGCCCGTCCGTCAGATGCAGCCAGCGGGCGATCCCGCCGGTGCCGGGCTCTGTGCCGTCATGATCCTCGATCCGGCGGCGCCATTCCCGCCGCAGCTCCGCCGTGGGCAGCCGGGCCAGCAGGGTTGCGTCCTTGGCCGGGATGCGGGCCTGGTAATAGTAGCGGTTCAGGGCCCAGGCCTGGACCTGGGCCTTTGTCAGGTGTCCGTCATGCAGTGCCCGGTGGAACGGATGCAGGTTGTGATAGCGCTCCGCGCCGATGGCGCGCAGGGCGGCTTCGAGCTGGTCGGGGGAAAGGGGAGCGCTCACAGCGTGATCCTCATACCGTCGTAAGAGACTTCCCATCCTGCCGCAGCGGCTTCGGCGCGTTCGGCGGAATCGGCGAGCAGGAGGGGGTTCGAATTGTTGATATGGATGAATATCATCCGGGTAATATTCAGATTTCTGAGCGCGGAAATCGTGCCATCCGGACCGGAAACCGACATATGTCCCATTCTGCGTCCCGTCTTCACTCCGGTTCCTGCGCGGATCATCTCGTCATCGGTCCACAGCGTTCCGTCGAACAGGACCAGATCGGCATTCTGCAGCCGGGTCCGCAGGCCGGGGGTCATGTCCGCACAGCCGGGGATATAGAGAACGCGGTGCTGTCCGTCGGCGATCTCCAGCCCGACCGTTTCTCCGTTTTCGAGAATTTCTCCGGGATTTTCACCTGCTTCGGCATAAAGCGGAACCTTGCCGGGGACGGTGAAGGGCGTCACCTGCAGTCCGGACGGGGTGCCGTCGGTGTGCCTGAGCGCGATGGTTTCTGTGGTGCGGAATTCGGACCGGGTGACGATGCTGCGGTTCAGAGCTTCGAAGATCGGGTTGGCGTCGAGCTGGTCCAGCACCTGGCGGCTGGCGAGGATGTCGAAGGGCTGGCGTTCGCGCAGGGTGAGGAGGCCCGTGATGGTGTCCACCTCAGCACCCGTGAGGATGACGCCCTGGATCGGGGTGGAGCGCAGGCCGGTTTTCGGGTGGAGTTCGGGGGTCTGTGTGATCTGCTGCCGCAGATCGGGTGAGGCATTGACGATGAACCAGTGCGTTCCGTCTCCGCTGATGGCGATGGAGGCCTGGGTGCGGGCGGGAGCGAGAGGGTCTGCGGCGCGGGCTCTGTTGCAGGCATCCGCTCCGGAGTTCCACTGGGGAAACCCGCCGCCTGCTGCAGCGCCCAGGACGATGAGATCAATCATGGCAGAAATTATATGCACAAAACGCCGCCGGTGCGAGACCGGCGGCGTTCCGGGCCGGGCCTGCGGGCCGGATTATTTCTTCAGGCCGCAGACATAGCTGTTGATTTCGGCACCCAGAGGTACCTCAGTGATTTTCGGTGTTGTCCAGGACATGGCAGTATCCTTTCTCTCTGGTGGCAGGACTTTCAGTAAGACTCTGCACGGATGGCAGGTCAATGTTTTCCGGCGGGCGTCAGGCGGATATGCTTTCACGGTTTCGTGATATCTGTGGTGGCCCGGGGCGGATGCGGGCGATATCGTGATCGGAAATATCGTTTTTTGTTCTGTATATATCTGCTTTCCGTACATATCTGTGCAGAGATAGTCAGCCGGAAAGCCCTTTATATATGGCCGGACGGATACGGCAGGAGATATTTCAGAACACTGCGGTTCTGTTGTGGATGATTTCTTATCCGTATCCGTTTTTTCCGTGCCGCCCGGCGGAGTGGTTATCCCCTGTAGAGCTGATCGAAAATTCCTCCGTCACTGAAATGGAGTTTCTGGATGCTTTTCCATCCGCCCAGGCTTGCGACATCGAACGTATCGACTTTCGGAAAGACTGACTGACTGGCTGGCGGCGAGGATCGCGGGATCGGCCGGGCGGTAATAGTGTTTTGCCCCGATTTTCTGTGCTTCGGGTGTGAACAGGAAATTCACATAGGCGTTCGCAACGGCTTCGGTGCCGTGTGCCCTGACGTTTTTATCCACGACGGCGACAGGGGGTTCGGCAAGAATGCTGACGGAGGGGACGACGATATCGAACTGATCGGGTCCGAGATCGTGGACTGCGAGCAGGGCTTCGTTTTCCCAGGCGAGCAGGACGTCTCCGAGCTGGCGCTGCACGAAGGAGTTTGTCGCGCCGCGTGCGCCGGTATCGAGAACGGGGACGCGCGCGAAGAGTTTTTTCAGATACTCCTTTGCTTTGTCTTCCGAGTTTCCGGAAGACCGCAGGGACCATCCCCAGGCGGCGAGATAGTTCCAGCGTGCGCCGCCGGATGTTTTCGGGTTGGGTGTGATGACGGACACATCATCACGGATCAGGTCAGGCCAGTTATGGATGTTTTTCGGATTGCCCTTGCGGACGAGAAAAACGATCGTGCTGGTGAAGGGGGTTGAATTGTGGGGCAGGCGTTTTTCCCAGTCCGCCGCAAGGAGGCCATGCTGTGCCAGGACGTCGATATCCCAGGCCAGTCCGAGCGTGACGATATCGGCGGGGGCCCCTTCGAGCACTGAGCGGGCCTGAGCGCCTGAGCCGCCATGGGAGCTGCGGACCGCGACATGATCGCCCGGATGTCCGTCTGTCCAGAATGTCCGGAAGGTTTTGTCGATTTCGGCATAAAGCTCGCGTGTCGGATCGTATGACACGTTCAGCAGGGAAAAATCCGCGGCGCGGGCGGAATGTGTCGTGGTGAGGGCTGCCGCACCGGCGGCGAGGCCGGTTCTGAGCAGGGTGCGGCGGCTGATCGGGGGGAGTGCGGTCATGGTCCGGGGTTGTCCTTGGAGGCTGTGTTCGGGATGCGGGTGTCCGGACGGTGTGTGGTCCGGGATTTTCTATGGTTTTTACGCGGGATATTATGACCGTGTCAGATGACGTAGTCTTCCGGGGGCAGGGCCTGGTCCATCGTCAGGGAGGGAAGGTTCTCGTGGCGTTTTCCGACCGGGCGGGCCGGATTTCCAACGACTGTTGTGTAGGTATCAACGGATTTCAGAACGACGGCTCCGGCACCGACGCGGGCTCCTTCCCCGATCTCGATATTGCCGAGGATTTTGGCTCCGGTGCCGATCAGTGCGCCCTTTCGTACTTTCGGGTGCCTGTCTCCGTTTTCCTTGCCGGTTCCGCCAAGCGTGACGTTCTGGAGCAGGGCGACGTCATCTTCGATGATCGTTGTCTCGCCTATGACGATGCCGGTGCCGTGATCGAACATGATCCGCTGCCCGAGCCGGGCGGCGGGATGGATATCCACGGCGAACAGTTCTGAGGCCCGTCCCTGGATGAAGCGTGCGGCGACGGTCCGGTTGTCATGCCACAGCCAGTGCGCGACACGATGGGCCTGCAGGGCGTGGAATCCCTTGAAGAACAGGAAAGGCGTTATGAGATCCGAGGCTGCGGGATCGCGTTCGCGCACCGAGACCAGGTCTGCGGCGGTTTTTTCCAGAGTATCGGGATGTGTTCTGTAGAATTCCTGTATCAGATCCTCGACGGACCGGCCGGGCATGAGGCTGCTGTCGAATTTTGACGACAGGAGCCGGGCCAGGCCTGTGGCGATATCGGGCTGATCCAGGATGCAGCTTCTGACGAGCCCGGCCAGGAACGGATCTCCGTACAGCCGGGCCTCGTTCTGCATCATGCGCCACAGTTTTTCAAGGGATAGAGAAATTTCCCGGGAAACGCCTGTATTTTCAGAAGACGCTGTTTCCGGCGTGCCTCTGTCCCCGTGCAGCGTGTCAAGCATGCAGGCTCCGGAGCTGACGGGAGCGGCGGAAGCGTGATTCGGCCTGGCGCACGAGTTCGTGCCGGTCCTGCAGGCTCTGATTATGGAGGGGGCGCACGCTTTCGTGCACGGCATGGAACCGGTGTTTTTCCCGGTCTGTTTCGAGAATGATCGTGCCGACGAAAACTCCGTCGACTTCCAGCGTGTGTGATTCGTACATGATCAGTCTGCCTTCTGAGCATAATCTGCCGGCAGATGATCGCCGGACTTCAGTTCGGGAGGGTGCCCTGCGGGGCGGGGGAGCGTCCGGCCCGACATCGGGCCGTGCTGCGCATTCGGTCTGACATGATGTGTGCCTCTGGCTGATGCCCGGATGTCTTCCGTCAGGAATACGGCCTCATTCATACACGGGGAATCGTGGGAGTCAATATAAAAACATAAAAACAGGTATAATGATTTATATAACTAAATTAAACAGTTATTTTAAATTATTATTTATTTATAAAGGTTTGTCAGATGTGTGGTCTGCCTGCGCGGAGGAGGCGCGGAAATATTTTTCCGCGCAGGCGGGCTGTATTCAGCTTTTTGTAAAGCGGGTGATGTAATTCACGTTCAGATTTCGTGATTTTTTCCACCCGCCGATCCCCGGAACCATGCCGGAGATGTCTGTCATGCGCAGTCCGGCGCTGCGGCCTGCGGCGGCGAGTTCGGCGGGTGTGAGAAACTTGTTCCAGTCATGCGTGCCTGTCGGCAGGAGGCGGGCGATGTATTCCGCGCCCAGTATTGCGAACAGCCAGGCTCTGGGGGTCCGGTTCATGGTGGAGATGAAGACCTGCCCGCCGGGCAGGGTCAGGCGGGCCAGCAGGTCCATGAAGGCTGCGGGGTCCGTGACGTGTTCGATGACTTCCAGCGCGACCACGGCATCGAAGGCGGCGCCTTTGCTGACCAGTTCCTCCGCGCTGCCGGTGCGGTAGGTGAGGGGGCCTGCGCCTGGCGGGAGCGGACAGGCTTCCAGATGGGCGCGTGCGGCGCTGATGCCCTGGCCGGAGGCGTCGAGGCCTGTCACGTCGTGGCCTTCGGTGGCCAGGGCCTCGCTGGCGAGGCCTGCGCCGCAGCCGATATCGAGGAGGCGCAGGGGGGGCTGTTTTTTCGCGCGCAGGGGCAGGAAGTGGCTGATCCAGCCGATTCTGAGCGGGTTCATGGCATGCAGGGGACGCATGGGGCCTTTGGGGTCCCACCACTGTGCGGCGATGGATCCGAACCGGGCGATTTCCTCCTCGGAAACGGAGGCAGGCGGGGGGGGCGTGCTGTCTGCAGGGGAGGAAATATCCGGGGGGAACTGATCTGAAGGCATCGAAACGGCTCTTTTCTGTCCTTCCGGACCGGCTCTGCTGCCTGTATTCCGGTAGCGGGATTGCGGGTCCGGTGCTGGACGCGGGCAAGGGTGAGAGGTATGTGACGCGGTTTGCCGTCTTCTGCAACGGGCCTTGTCCCGGGGGAGTCCGGCGCAGGGCAGGGAAGGCAGGCCGTGCTGTTGCGGTCTGACATCGGGGTCTCAGGCGGAGTTATACAGAGATTATGTCGTGCAGCACCAGACGCATTGTCATGAAGTTCGGGGGCACCTCGGTCGGTGATCTCGATCGCATCCGTGCTGTGGCGGCGCGTGTGAAGAAGCAGGTGGAGGCCGGGTGTGAGGTGGCTGTTGTCGTTTCCGCCATGGCCGGGGAGACGAACCGGCTTGTCGGTTTCTGTCAGGCACTGTCTCCGCTGCATGATCCGAGGGAATATGATGCTGTCGTGGCGACCGGCGAGCAGGTGACGAGCGGTCTTCTGGCCATCGCGCTGCAGGGGCTGGGTGTGGATGCGCGCTCCTTTCAGGGCTGGCAGCTTCCGGTCAGGACGGATGACGCGCATGGCAAGGCGCGGATTACCGGGATTGATGGCGAGAAGCTGATTGCCTGCATGAGCCACGGGCAGGTGCCGGTGATTGCCGGTTTCCAGGGGATCGGTCCGGATGAGCGGATATCGACTCTCGGGCGCGGCGGTTCCGATACGTCTGCCGTGGCTGTTGCGGCGGCGGTCCGGGCGGATCGCTGTGATATCTATACGGATGTGGACGGGGTTTATACCACGGATCCGCGCATCGTGCCGACGGCCCGCAAGCTTGGCAGAATCAGCTATGAGGAGATGCTGGAGCTGGCGTCTGTCGGGGCCAAGGTGCTTCAGACCCGCAGTGTCGAGCTTGCCATGAAGGAGCGGGTGCGGGTTCAGGTGCTGTCGAGTTTTGCTGATGACGAGCCGGCGGCGGATGATGCCCTGCCCGGGTCACTGGTTGTGGATGAGGACGAGATCGTGGAACAGGAACTGGTTACGGGCATTGCCTATTCGCGGGACGAGGCGAAGGTTGCCATCCGTCGCATTCCGGATCGTCCCGGCATTGCCGCTGCCATTTTCGGGCCGCTTTCGGATGCGAACATCAATGTTGATATGATTGTTCAGAGCACCGGTGAGGACGACATGACCAACATGACGTTCACGACGACCAGGACCGATCTGGATCGTGCGATTGCCATCATGGAGGCCGCGCATCCGGAGATTCAGTATGGCCAGCTCCATACGGATACGAATGTCGTGAAGGTGAGTGTCGTGGGGATCGGTATGCGGTCTCATGCTGGTGTGGCGAACATGATGTTCCGCACCCTGTCCGATCGCGGGATCAACATTCAGGTGATCTCCACCAGCGAGATCAAGGTGTCTGTCCTGATTGCGGCGGAATATGCCGAGCTTGCCATCCGTGCCCTCCATACGGCGTATGGTCTCGATGCTGTCTGAGACGGAACATCAGGGCGTGCAGGTGTCTGCCGCTCTCAGGGGCGAGGCCCGGGCTGAGCTGAACCGCCTGTGGGCGCGCGGGACGGAGTTCCTGGGCACCGAGGTGGCCGTGCTGGGCGGGGCGATGTCCTGGGTGAGCGAGCGGACGCTTGTCTCTGCGATTTCCAATGCGGGCGCATTTGGCGTGATTGCCTGCGGTGCGATGGAGCCTGCCCGTCTGGATGAGGAGATCCGTGCGACGCGGGCGCTGACGGACAGGCCGTTCGGCGTGAACCTGATCACCATGCATCCGCAGCTTGATGAGCTGGTGCAGGTCTGTCTGCGGCATAAGGTCGGGCATGTGGTGCTGGCGGGCGGGATTCCGCCCTCGACGGCGATCCGTGCTCTTAAGGACGGCGGTGCGCGGGTGATTGCCTTTGCGCCGGCGCTGGTTCTGGCGAAGCGGCTTGTGAAGATGGGCGTGGATGCGCTCGTGATCGAGGGTGCGGAAGCGGGCGGCCATATCGGGCCGGTGTCCCTGACGGTTCTGATGCAGGAGATCTTGCCGCATGTCACGGCTGTTCCGGTCTTTGTGGCCGGGGGACTGAGCCGGGGTGATGCGATCCTGTCCTGTCTGGAGCAGGGGGCGGCCGGGGCGCAGCTCGGGACGCGCTTTGCGGCGGCGGCCGAGAGCATCGCGCATGAGAATTTCAAGAAGGCGTTTGTCCGTGCGGCGGCGCGCGATGCGGTGACGTCTCCGCAGCTTGATCCGCGTTTTCCGGTCATTCCGGTGCGGGCGCTGGAGAATGAGGGCAGCCATCGTTTTGTGGCGCATCAGGCGGAGGTTATCCGCCGGTTCCATGCGGGTGAGCTGACGAAGGAGGCGGCGCAGCTGGATATTGAGCATTTCTGGGCGGGTGCGCTGCGCCGGGCCGTGATTGACGGGGATGTTGAGAACGGCTCCGTGATGGCGGGGCAGTCCGTGGGGATGGTCCGGGCGGTCGAGCCTGTGCAGCAGATCATTGATGATCTGCTGGAGCAGGCGGAGCAGGCGATTCTCCGCCGGAAAGACGCCCGTCCGTCCTGATGAACGAGACCTCCCCGCCTTCGGATGAGCAGACGCTGGTGCAGGAGGATGCGTGGACCGCACCTCTTCCGGATGCCGCGCGTCTGGGGGTGGGGGAGGCGCTGCGCCAGCGGCGGGAGCGTTTGGGGTGGAGTCTGGAGTCCGTTTCGGCCTGGCTCCGGATCAGCGAGGAGTATCTCCGGGCGTTTGAGGATAACCGTTCCGACCTGCTGCCTGCGGGGATCTATGCGCTTGGTTTTCTGCGCGGCTATGCGAAGGGGCTGGGGTTCAGTCCTGAGGCTATGGTGGCGCTGTATCGCCGGGATGTCCGCAGCCGTCTGCGGACGCCGGAGCTGGTTTTTCCCGAGCCGAAGCCGGAGCGGACGCTGCCGGCCAGTGTGGTTGTGATTACGGGTCTGGTTGTTGTGGTTGCCTCCTATGTCGGGTGGTACCGCTATGTCGGGACGGACCCGATGCCCGTGCAGAAGATTCCCTCGGTTGCCTCAGTCATACCGGGGATTAAGGATGCGACCACGCCGTCTCCTCAGGTTGCGTCCGTGATGCCGTCTTCCGGGCCTTCTGTTCCCGGTCCGGCAGCGGGGAATGATCCGGAGCGGCAGCAGAAAATAGCTTCTGCGGCGGATGCGGCGCTGTCAGGTGTGCCGGAGCCTTCCCCGGATGCCGCGCTTGGGTCAGGGGTGTCTCAGCAGGACGGGTCCTCTGCCGATGTGTCTTCGTCCGGTGGTACGGACGGGCTGCCTGCGGGCGGTGCTCCCCCGGGGCCGTCTGAACAGGCGGCGCCCTCTCCGCTGCCGCCGTCCGGTCCGCCGAAGCTGGGTCTGAAGGCGATCGGGACGACCTGGGTCCAGGTGCGCGCGGCGGACGGGCATGTGGCCTATGAGCATACGTTCCAGGACGGGGACACCTGGGCGTTGCCGGATGAGGGCGGGCCGTTTACGCTGACGGTGGGCAATGCCGGTGGCCTGGAAGTGACGGACGGCACGCTGATCTCCCCGCCGCTGGGTCGGACGGGCGCGGTCAGGCGGAATGTGCAGGTGACGGCGGAGTCCCTGCGTGACGGCACGCTGGCGGGAATGCCGTCGGTGCAGTCGGTTTCCGATTCGCCTTCCGCTCCGTCCCTGCCGTCCGTTCCTGCAGTGACTGATCCCGTGACCGGGGCGGTTCTGTCTCCGTCACCTGATGAGGGTGCGCCGCCACATGCTGATCCGGCTCCGGCTTTCCGCCCGAAGAAGAAACCTGCGAAGGTGCGGCGTGAGATGTCTGCGGATGATCTCAATGCCCGGCAGCTGGACCGCTTTCATAACCCCTGAGGCTGTGTGAGGCTGCTGCCTGCGGAGTCCGGTCCGGTTTTATTCCGAGCGGCCCATCCATCCCGTGCGCCAGAACCATATGAGCGGGATGATGATTGAGGAGGCCATGGCCGTGAGGCAGTACCAGTATCCGTAGCGCCAGGAGAGTTCGGGTATGTCCTTGAAGTTCATGCCGTAGATTCCGGCAATCAGCGTGGGCGCGACGCCGATGAAGCTGACGATCGTGAGGATCTTCATGCCGTCATTCTGTTCGATACTGATAAATCCGAGGACGGCATCGAGAAGAAACTGAACTTTGGTGGACATCTGCTGAACGAAATCCTTGAGCGATGCGATGTCCCGGCTGACGGTTCCGATACGCTGAACGAGCGCTCCGGGGATGTCTTCCGCCTGTGTGTCGGACAGGAAGATGGCTATTCTGTCTAGGCCGAGCAGGCTGTCGCGGATGAGCGAGGCGGTGTCTTCCGCCTGTCCGACGCGGCGGAGGATTCCTTTTTGCCAGGACGCGAGATATCCGCGTGAGGGCCGGCCTCCGGTGAAGATGTCGTGGGAGAGGCGGGACAGGATGTGGCCCATATGCTCGAGGTTATCGGCGAGGCGTTCCACGATGGCTTCAAGGAGCATAACGAGGATTTCGTTGGGGGCCATGGGGCTTGTGGCCTCGGAGATATGGCGGGCCGTGATATCGAAGGAGTTGTAGTCCGCATAGCGGATGGTGATGAGGCGGGTCTGTGTCAGGACAAATCCGAGAGGGAAGGAGGCGAAATCCTCTCCCGAGCGTCTGACCAGGGGGGAGGAGAGGAATACGGCGTTTTCGGAGGTGTAGAGTCTGGAGGAGCTTTCGATCTCCTCCAGGCTGGCGCGTGAGGGGATCGGTGTTCCACACAGGGCGGAGACCATGGCGCGCTCGGTGTCCGTGGGTGTGATCAGATCCAGCCATACGGCTTTGTCTGCCTCTTCCGCGGATGTGATGGTATGCCCCGGGGTGCCGGGTCTGTGAGCCAGAAACATTCCCTGCTCCGTTCAGGTGCCTAGGTGTTTAGTCCCGTGTTTTGATGGGTTGGATTTATGATGAATCTTTCTGGCTCTGAAGTCCAGATTTTGCAGACGTATTCGTAAGGGGTGAGGCCGTTCAGGGTCATGAGTCTTCGCCCGAAATTATAGGCTGCCATGAAGTCATTGAGGTGTGTCCTTAACTGCTCATGACTATCGTAATGGAAGCGTTTGACGGTTGCTTCCTTGATTGTCCGGTTCATCCGTTCAACCTGACCGTTCGTCCAGGAATGATTGGGTTTCGTCAGACGATGTCCGATCTCGTGAGCGTCGCAGATCATGTCGAAGCGCATGGGGCGAGACCAGGCCGTATAGAGGTGGCCCCGGTTTTTTGGACAGGGGGTTAAGCTATAGACCGGCCTGAGAGAGGACGGGTTTATGGGCAAGGTTACGCGGAAGAGGTATTCAGGCGAGTTCAGGT